>JBEANW010000531.1:0-3781 GCA_041165225.1 Cyanobacteriota bacterium
AAAGTTCGGTTAGCATGGGTCACGAGGAGTAAAGTTGTCATTCCTAAAACCGCAGCAGTCACCGTACTCCAGCCGAGAATTTTACGAAATGGAACAGTTTTGAAATAGCGCTGAAATAAGAAAATTCCCACCAAGGATGCAAAGCTAGTGACTAGCCGAACTCGACCGAGAAACTCTGGTTCAAATCCTAACTCATTGGTACTAAAGAAAAAGAAGGCTGAATCGGCGGTGGGAGTGGCTTGCCAAGTAAACAAAAAAGCGATCGGCAACCACATTTGCTTTTGTTTCACTGCTCCCCATAATTGCTGAATTTGCTCTTTGACAGGGGACACGTGAGTTGTGGGATCTGCTTGATTAATCTTCTCCTCGGTAATTAACCAAGCTACTGCGGAAACAATTAGGGGGAAAAAGGCAGTAATTTCAAATACTTGATTGCTGCTGAGATGTTGTAGCAGCAATCCACTAAAGTAGGCGGTTATTAGTCCTCCTAAAGCAGACGCACCCCAAGATAAGGACTGCAATGAGCCAGACTGAACCAAAGACTCTGACCGCGCTCGTTCTACAATTAAAGAATCGACAATAACATCACTAATTGCGACGGAGAGGGAAGTAAACAGAATCACTAAAGTGGCAGCAAAAGCATTATCCACCAGGGTTGCTAAAGCTAACCACGAGGCAGAACCGAGTAATCCTGATAAGATTAAATACGGTCGGCGACGATAACCCAAGATCGGTAAGCCGTCGGAGATGAAGCCAAATAGGGGTTTAATCACCCAAGGTAGAGCCGTGATTCCCGTGAGGGCAGCGACTTCCGCAGGACTCAAGCCCAAATCATCTTTCAAAAAAAAACTAACTGCTAACCGTGCTAATCCGAGTATTCCTTGAACAAAGTAAACCGTGAGAATGCCGAATAGTTCTGCGGTTGGCTCATTACTAAAGAGAATTTTGTCCTGAAGGAATTTTTTAATGCCTTTGAACTCAAAGGAGCTAGCAATCATGTATATTATTAAAGTTTTATATCTATAACTTAATCATAAGCAATCTTGCTCCTAAAAACCGTCAGCTTGCAGAATGAGTCTGAATTTCTGAATTAAAGATGAAAAATAGTCCAAAATACTTGATGCGGTTAACTCTAACTCTAGTTGCGATCGCTTGTCTGTTGTCTAACTTTACCTACATCCCTGTCGCCCAAGCTCAAACTAGTGAGGCGAGCTATTACCGTGAGCAAAGGATTCATGATCCTGACGGCATCGGCAAATACTATCTCCGTCGAGAAATCGCCCAAGTAATGGGACATCAGGCAATGAATTGGCTAGAGCGAGAAAGTAGGGTCACAGAAGAAAAACCTGACCTAACAGTACAGAATTTAAACCTCAAGCCCGATGATGTGGTGGCGGATATTGGAGCAGGCTCAGGTTATTTTAGCTTTCGTTTAGCACAGCAAGTACCTCAAGGGAAAGTTTATGCCGTGGATATTCAGCCTGAAATGTTGGATGCTATTACCTTAGTCAAGGAAGATCGGCAGATTTCCAACATCGAGACGGTTTTAGGGCAAGAAACCAGCCCCAATCTACCTCCTGAAAGTATCGATTTAGCCTTGATGGTCGATGCTTATCATGAGTTTGCCTATCCCAGAGAAATGATGGAAAGTATCGTTCAAGCCCTGAAGCCAGGAGGCAGAGTAGTCTTATTGGAATACCGTAAAGAAAATCCCATGATTATGATTAAACCGCTACACAAGATGACTCAAAAGCAGGTGAAAAAAGAGCTTCAGGCAGTGGGGCTAAAATGGCAGGAAACCAAAGAGTTTTTACCAGAACAGCATTTTTTAGCTTTTAGTAAAGGGCTTCGCCCTAGCTCTAAGCTCTAGGCTCTAAGCTCTAAGCTTTTTTGATAAACCAACTTTTTCACTTAAATAACATAGATGACAATTAAACGAGCAATTTTAGCTTTACTGACGCTCTTGGCGGTTTTACAGATTGGAGCTTCGTTAAAAAATAGTTTTTCGCAACCCCAAATTCAAAGTCGTTTAGAGCTATATCAAACTAATTTAGTCCTTAATGTAGCAGAGTTTAAATCCAACCTTGGGGAAGATTTAGATCTTAACGGTGCGGTTAGCTCTTTAGTGGGAGAAGATCCCTATGACGCAGCTAGCACCAAGTATCAGCAAGTCCGTCAAGAGTCCGTCACCAGTCGTGATAATTTTCAATCTCAGCTACAGCAGCTTAGTCAAGCAAAATCTGGAGGGATTGAGGTGACTAACGCCAATACCGCCGAGGGGAATATTGCCCTAAAAACTCAGCTTAAGCAGGAAATCCTGGAGTTAGATCAGTTTCTGGATGAACTTGCTATAAAACAGGGAATTTTATTGGGAGTACAGCATAAATCACAAGATGCGATCGCTCTTTGGTCAGGGGTAATTGACCGTCTCGATAATCCTCAAAGTCGCTACTCTCAAACAGCAACGGTGCTTAAACAGCTATGGCAAGAGAAGGCTCAAGACTTAGGTACAGATCAATTAGCAACCCTCAAAAGTAATCTAGAAAGTAATCTAGATGGTTGGTTTCGCTATCAAGCTTTAGCTAAATACAATGAAGTTAATCACCTCACCGATGATTTAGCTCTACTACAGTCACAAGAGTCTCAGGTTGCCACCAATTCTATTTTCAAGCTGGCGTTAATTAGTGGAATTCCTATTTTTGGGGGCATTGCTGGGGTGATTCTAATGGCTTCTTTGATTATTCAGCGTTTCGTCAAGCCTGAACAAGCAATCATCGCTACTAATGGTCAAACTAAATGGGAAACACCTTGGGATTGGGAAATTACTTGGCAAGTCTTAATTGTCGGCTTTTTCTTTGTGGGTCAATTTGTCTTACCAATCATCATTAGTCTGGCGGGGATTAATCCTAGTAACTCCTCCTTGAGAATCAAGGCTTTATATGTTCTGGGAACTTATCTCTTGATGTCTGCTGGGGGCATTTCAGTCCTGTACCTATCCCTTAAATCTTACTTGCCCCTCCCCGCTGATTGGTTCAAGCTTAAGCTCAGTGGTAATTGGTTTATCTGGGGGTTTGGTGGTTATTTAGTAGCCATTCCTTTAGTGCTGTTAGTGTCAGTGATTAATCAGCAAATTTGGCACGGACAAGGGGGGAGTAACCCCTTATTGTTTCTAGCGTTGCAGGCTCAAGATCAGGTGGCGCTGATGATCTTTTTTAGTACCGCTTCTATTGCTGCCCCTGTCTTTGAAGAAATCATGTTTCGGGGGTTCTTATTGCCGTCTTTAACCCGCTATACTTCTCTCAATGGTGCTATCATTATCAGCGGTTTAATCTTTGCGATCGCCCATCTGAGTTTATCTGAAGTTTTACCCCTCGCAACTTTGGGCATCGTCTTAGGATTTGTCTATACGCGATCGCGTAATCTGCTCGCTCCCATGTTGCTTCATTGTCTCTGGAATAGTGGCACTTTAGTTAGTCTGTTTGTCTTGGGCGGTGGGGTTTAGTTCGATGAGCCACAAAATGGAATGGTTTAGGTTGGGAAAGGGGAAAAGGGAAAGGGGAAAAGAGCAAGTCAAGTGTGTAATTAATGAGGACGCGATTTCTGAGGCGCACGGAAGCCCGAATGCATTCGGGCTGTCCGCCGTCGCCCGTTGGGTTGCCTCAGAAATTAGAAATTAAAGCCGTCCGTTTTGTTTAGGTACTTAAAGGTAAAACACCGTCAGAAAAGTTTTGCAAATTTACCTAGTAATCAAGATGTAATTCATTTAACATTAACAATAGAT
>JBEANW010000532.1:0-9950 GCA_041165225.1 Cyanobacteriota bacterium
AGCATTTCTTGGACACATGCTTGAGATGATTCTAAAGCTGCGATCGCACCATATTGAGCAAAAGTACAGACATTAGAAGTACTGTGGCTTTGAATCCTGGTCATGGCTTGAATAATTTCTAGGGGGGCTGCGGCATAGCCAACTCGCCACCCTGTCATCGAATGACTTTTAGCAAAACCACTGCTGACAATAGTACGGGCAAATATTGCCTCATCAATCGAACCGATACTGAGATGTTCTGCATCATCGTAGAGAATTTTCTCGTAGATCTCATCGGAGACGACTAAGATGTCCCGTTCCACAATTACCTTGGCTAAGGCGCGAATTTCTTTGGGAGTATAGACCATTCCCGTGGGATTAGAGGGGGAATTTAAGACAAAAAGCTTGGTTTTAGGGGTAATCGCTTGTTCTAGCTGTTGGGGAGTAATTTTATAGTCATTCTCCCTCAAGGTATCAACAATCACGGGAGTCCCCTCCGCCAGCTTGACCATTTCGGGATAGCTTAACCAATAGGGAGCAGGAATAATCACCTCGTCTCCCTGGTCAATCAGGACTTGCATCAGGTTATATAAAGAGAATTTACCACCATTGGTGACAATGATATTCTCAGGTTCATAGTACAGATGATTATCTTGCCGTAGTTTTTTGGCGATCGCTGCTCGTAATTTTAATTCCCCCGCAGCAGCACCGTAGCGAGTTTTACCTTCATCCAGGGCAGTTTTAGCAGCCTCACAAATATGCTGAGGAGTGGGGAAATCAGGCTCTCCAGCACTAAAACTACAAACATCAATTCCCTCAGCTTTCATCTCCTTTGCTTTCGCGGCAATTGCCAGAGTAATAGAAGTCGATACGTAATTTGCTCTCGCTGCTAATTCCATTTAATTCAAACTCTAGATATTTCGCTGTTTGTTTTTTGCACCTAAAAGGCTTTTATCTAGTGTCGCAAAGACTAATTAGCTTAACGGAGATCCTGGTATTTTTCTTTACATTTCTCTCCTTCTAATCAATTCTACGAATCTTTAGGATGGGTAGTGAGAATGTTTGGAAAAAGGCGATCGCCCTTGACCGAAAAGCGATCGCCTTTAAAGTATCAAACTAATTAAGCAGCTGCATCTACCACTTGTTTATTAGCCTGCTCAAATTCCTGCTCTAAAGCCAAATATTCTGCCAATTGTGCTTCAATTTCATCGCGGACAATTTGGCGATATTCCAAGAAATGCTCATTATGGGCGCACATAGTCAAATAATGTTCCCAAACACTTGGGTTATGACGAATGATGCTAAACAAATGATGCCAAAATTTCCAGCGGGTATCTCGTTTAAATCCTTGTCGCCAGACAACAATTGCCAAGGCTCGAATATCTACCCAGGTAGGCATACTGGAGGGGGCTTGGTGTTGCGGTGTGCCAAGCTTGAGAAAGCAGCGATAGACACGATCTAAGTATCTTTTGGGTTCGTATAATGTCCAGAAAGTCTCGATGTACTCTTGGGCAATGTCTTCGATGGGACGAGTTGGCACAAAATTCATCAAGGTAGTTTGGTTGATGTCTTTTCTGGTATTGTCTCGCAAACGATTTTCCTTTTCTAAACGTTCCCACAGCGCAGTTAAAGGTAAAGCTTGCAACATCCCAAACATAGCGGTGGGAATTGCTGCTTCTTCGACGAAATTAATAATTCTGGTGCCTGCACCTTTTTTCTCATTATCGAAACCAATGATAAACCCTGCCATAGGTCGTAATCCCGCCCGAATCATTTTATCTACCGTTTCAGCAAGGGAATTACGGGTGTTTTGAAACTTTTTAGTTAACTGGAGACTAGATTCATCAGGAGTTTCAATCCCTAAAAAGACAGCATTAAAATTACACTGTACCATCAACTCCATCAATTCTTCATCCATAGCCAAATCAACAGAGGCTTCGGTATTGAAGTCAAAGGGATACTGATGAGCTTCTTGCCAAGTCTTCAATTCCTGGAGGAAAAGCTTAACATTACGCTTATTACCAATAAAATTATCATCCACCATAAACACGGAACGTCGCCAGCCTAATTCATAAAGATAGTCTAATTCCTTCAGTAGCTGGGCAGGTTCTTTGGTACGCGGTTTGCGACCATACAGCACAATAATGTCGCAGAATTCACACTGGAACGGGCAACCGCGAGAAAACTGTACCGACATTGAATCATAAGCATCAAGCTCTAACAGGTCATAACGAGGGATAGGAGTAATGGTCACATCAGGCTTTTCAGTGGCGCGGAAAGTACCGCTAGTTTCGCCCCTAGCCAATGCCTCCACAAATAGAGGTAACGTAAGTTCTCCCTCATCCAGAATGAGAAAATCTGCCCCCGCAGCCTTGGGTTCATCGGGTAAGGAAGTGGAATAAGGGCCACCCACCGCAACTAATTTATTTCGTCTCTTAGCTTCGGCAATTTGCTCCAACATATCCTGCTTCTGGACAATCATGGCAGAGAAAATGACTAATTCAGCCCAGTCCCATTCCGCTTCCGTCACGTCTCGAATATTGCGATCAACCAGCTTAAACTCCCATTCTTGGGGCAAAATAGCAGCTACCGTCAGCATTCCCAAGGGGGGCAACAATACTTTGCGATCGACTAGTTCGAGGATTTTGTCATAAGACCAGAAGGTTTGAGGAAAGACGGGATAAATTAATAAGGCGTGCATTTTAAACTAATCCTCACAGAACAACTCATTTTGGATACTAATTGGAGACTACATTGTATATGAGGGAAACGTAATCTGTGTTTTTTAGTTTTTAGGACGTTGCTCAATCGTAATGCTGTAAGGCAGCTTTTGGTCGCAATAATAGACCTTTTATTTAAAAAGCTTAGAGCTTATGGCTTATAGCTTATAGCTAAGAACAGTGATGGGATTTTTAAGATTAATAATTCAGCAGTTAAATTATGATGTCCCCAGGCAACCGTATATACCCAAGGACATTTTTGTTTCAGAGATTTGACCTTTGAAACAAGCCCACTTATCATAATCTAGTTACGATGTCATTGTAAAATTTGCTTCTAATGAATTCTGGTTTCTTTTAAACAATGTGAAAGATAAAGGGGTAACGAAAAACTTGATCTGGGGTTTGTAGACACTGTGCAATCGCCCAAATAGATAAACCCCAGTGAGTCACCAGCCAAATAGGAAGCAAGACAAAGCCCGCCAGTCCAAATGAGAAAAAGGACATTACGCCGATAATCGCCCCTACTAGCCAAATGTTGAGGTGAAAATTGATCGCCTCTTTAGCATTATCTTTAATTGTAGGATCTTCAGAAACCGTCAGAATGGCGATGGGAATACCAATAGATAAGCCAAGTACACTGATAAAAGCTGAACCATGAGCTAAAGCGGAAAGTAGCTTTTTTTTGTCTAAATTAGATTCTGTTTGCATCTTTTCTCCTATAGCGAAACAAGCAAAACTCAACAGTTAAATACTATCGTTTGAGTTATTTTTCAGGAAGTAGAGATTTCACACTACGGTTTAGCTACTAGATCTTAAATTTTGCCTGAAGGCAAATAAAAAGCACTCAGCTAGTCCTGAATGCCCAATGAGTATGATTTTGGATGAATTAAAATTAATAAATTAATCCAATTTATTTTTATTTAAATCCGACTGCTGCTTGCCAAACAAAAGCTAGGGCGAGGAAAAATACAGGGATGATTGGTAGCACATCTACCAAGGGGTTGAACATTGCGTAAGCTTCGGGCAAATCTGCCAAGATTAATCCAGCTTCCATATATCTATATACCTTCCAACAATTTTCTTAAAATATAGTAAAAATACTACCACGATTTGCCTCTGAGACTTTGGGGTTTAGTTAAGGATTTGGAGTCATAATTTTGATTCTCTAGGCTATATATCCCAGAATCATTCCTGCTAGTAAAATAAAGCCCAGCCAGACATTTTGACCCAAAACCTGGCCATAAACTGAACGGGGAATTGAGGGTCTGCGGAGGGTTAAATATTGCCATATCCAGCCAGCGGTAGCTAAGAGTAAACTGAACCAAAAAGCCGAACCCAAAGCTAGCTTAAAGCCCATTAAAGCCAATAAGGCAACGGTGATGGCGTAAAAAATGCCGATCGCTTCAGGGGTATATTTACCAAAAAAAATGGCGCTAGAGTTAATCCCCACTTTCAGATCGTCCTCGCGATCGCTTAAAGCATAGCCCGTATCAAACCCCAAAGTCCAGGCTACCGTTGCCCCCCATAGCAGCCAGGTGGCAGGTTCGATCTCTGCGGTTACCGCAGTCCAGCTAATCAGTACGGCAAACCCCCAAGCCAGGGAGAGAACCAACTGAGGGACAGGAAATACCCGTTTGGCTAAGGGATAGAAGACGATCAAGGGAACTGCCCCCACACAAAGCAAAAAACTGAGACGATTCAGATAAAATGCCAACACCGCAGCACAGACCAGAGCAATGAGAAAGATGACGATGCCGACTCTAAGGGAAAGAGCGCGCGAGGCCAAAGGACGATTTTTAGTTCTAGCTACCTGGGGGTCAATATCTTTATCCCAAAGATCGTTAACCACACATCCTGCGGCACTGGTAGCTAAAGTACCTAAGATAATCACCCCCACTAATGGTAGCGGAGGTATACCTTTGGCAGCGAGAACAACCGCCCATAGTGCGGGAATCATTAAAATCAGTCTTCCTGCTGGTTTATCCCAGCGGAGTAGGCGAATTACTTTTTGCCAGTCTGATTCAGTTGTAGTTGGAGATGGGGACATATTGAATTTTACAATTAAACAATTTAAGTTTAATAAATTAATAAATATTTATAAAATTTTACAAAATTCGAGAATGTTCTGTTAGCCCAAGTAAAATACATGAGATTATAAAAACATCTGGTTGCCCAGGCTCTAGCTCAAGAATGTCATTAGTTGGCTAGAAGTTAGCTAAATTTTCCAAATTTTCAAGTTTAATTTTATCCATAAATCTGCACTCCAGGGGAATTAACCCCGTCGTAAAATTGCCATGAACCAAAAGATTATTGCAGCGATCGATATCGGCACTAACTCAATTCACATGGTAGTCGTGCAGATCGACCCTTCTCTTCCTTCTTTTAGCGTCATTGCAAAAGAAAAAGATACCGTCAGATTAGGCGATCGCCATCCAGCCACGGGAGAATTAACCCCAGAAGCGATTAAACGTTCCCTCGACACCTTAAGACGTTGTAAGGAACTGGCAATGAGCCTAAAAGCCGAAAAAATTATTGCCGTAGCTACTAGCGCCACGAGAGAAGCTGGCAATGGAGAGAGTTTCCTCCGTCAGATCGAATCAGAACTGGGCATTGTCGTCAATCTTATTTCTGGTCGGGAAGAAGCCCGTAGAATTTATCTTGGGGTGCTGTCGGGGATGGACTTTAACGAACAGCCTCATATCATTATCGATATTGGTGGTGGTTCAACGGAGATCATCTTAGCTGATATCCATGAACCTCGTTTCCTTAGTAGTACCAAAATCGGTGCAGTACGGCTAGCTAAAGAATTTGTAACTACCGATCCCATTAGCGATCGTGAATTAAAAGCCTTAAGAGCCTATGTCAGAGGGATGTTAGAACGCCCGATTGCTGAAATTTGGCAAAATCTTCAGTTAAATGAAGTGCCACGCACTATTGGGACTTCTGGCACGATTGAAACCATCGCTGAAATTCATGCTAAAGAAACTCTGGGAGCAGTTCCCGACCCCCTCAATGGCTACGAGATTAAATACAAAGACATTGAAAAGATTGTCAAAAGACTGGCGAAAATGAGCCATGGAGAACGCCTGGAAGTATCAGGATTAACGGATAAAAGAGCCGAGATTATCGTTCCAGGGGCAGTTATCTTACTCGAAGCAATGCAGATGCTCAAACTAGATTCCCTGGTTCTTTGCGAACGAGCCTTACGGGAAGGGATGATCGTTGATTGGATGTTAACTCATGGGCTAATTAACAGTCGGCTACGGTATCAAAATGAAGTCAAAAACCGCAACGTGATTAAGATTGCCCAAAAGTATCATGTAGACCTTGATTACAGCCAACGAGTAGCGAAATTTGCTTTAAGTATTTTCGATCAGTTGCAAGGACAACTCCACGCCTGGAGTGAAACGGAAAGAGAATTACTGTGGTCGGCAGCAATCTTACATAATAGCGGCGTCTATATCAGTCATTCGTCCCATCATAAACATTCCTACTACCTAATTCGGAATGCCGAACTATTGGGCTTTACTGAACTAGAGCTAGAACTAATTGCTAATATCGCTCGTTATCATCGTCGCAGTAGACCGAGAAAAAAACACGAAGCCTATCAAAAACTGCCCCACAAGCAGTATCAACTCATGGTGCGTCAACTAAGTGCCATCCTCAGATTAGCAGTGGCTTTAGACCGTAGAAATAAAGGAGCGATCGCAGGAGTAAGTTGTCAGTATGATAGTCGCAATCGCTTGCTCTCTTTCCTAGTTCAGCCTACGGAAATTGGCGATCAATGTTCTTTAGAGTTATGGAATCTCAGCTACAAGAAAGACGTGTTTGAGGCGGAATTTGGGGTTGAGCTAGTCGCCGCGATCGCGGAGAAAATTGCCGTCACGACATAGGGTAAAAGAAGATGAAGCATGGGCGATCGCAATATTATTAATCAAGCTGTTCAGCAAAACTAAAGTTTATATTTGAAATATAAATACAACTTTACAATTCTTGATATTCTAAAAGAGAAGGATTGCTCAACAACACAACCACCATGACCAACACCATTGCTCCAACAGTTAATAGTCAACCCTACAATCTTGAAGAATGGAAGCGGGGTTATGATTCCCAACCGAACGAATACCAGTACGAAATTACCGAAATTGAAGGCGAAATCCCTGCCGAATTATCAGGAACTTTGTTTCGTAATGGCCCTGGGTTACTAGATATCGCTGGGGAACCGATTCATCATCCCTTTGACGGCGATGGCATGATTAGTGCCTTTTATTTTAAAGATGGTCAGGCATATTATCGCAGTCGCTTTGTGCAGACAGAAGCTTTCGTTAAAGAGCAAGATGCGGGTCAGATTCTCTATCGAGGAGTGTTTGGCACCCAAAAACCTGGAGGATTATTTAACAATATCTTTGATCTCAAGCTCAAAAATATTGCCAATACGGGAGTCGTTTATTGGGGCGGAAAGTTACTTGCTCTTTGGGAAGCAGCAGAACCCCATCGTCTAGATCCTCAGACTTTAGAAACCATCGGCATTGATTACCTCGACGGCGTACTATCTCCTGGGGATGCTTTTTCCGCCCATCCTTGGGTAGACCCTAGCTGCAAATTCGATGATGGTGCGCCCTGTTTAGTTAACTTCCGAGTCGATCCAGGACTTTCCAGCAAAATTACCCTGTTTGAATTCGCCCCTGATGGTCAGTTGTTGCGTCGCCATGCCCACAGTATTCCTGGATTTTGTTTTATCCACGACTTTATCATCACCCCAGACTATGCCATCTTTTTCCAAAATCCCGTTAACTTCAATCCTTTTCCTTTTCTCTTGGGAATGCGCGGGGCGGGAGAATGTGTCGAGTTTCAACCCCAAAAACCCACCAGCGTAATTTTGATTCCTCGCGATCCTCAAAACCAAGAAATTAAAACCTTTATTGTGGAATCAGGCTTTGTCTTCCATCATGCCAATGCTTTCGAGCAAAATAATTGTATTGTCATTGACTCCATTGCCTACCAAAGTTTGCCCCAAGTGCAGCCTAATACTAACTATAAGGAAGTGGACTTCGATGACCTCGATCCTGGTCAATTATGGCGCTTCAAGCTCAATCTTGATGATGGGACAGTGGAGCGAGAGATGTTAGAAAGTCGCTGTTGTGAGTTTCCCACCCATAATCCCAGTCGGGTAGGTCGGGAATATCGCTATCTATATATTGGTGCTGCACCGAATGATACTGGGCGAAATGCGCCTTTACAAGCAATTTTAAAACTAGACCTAGAAACGGGGGCAAGAGAGCTACATTCCTTTGCCCCTAGTGGCTATGTGAGCGAACCAATTTTTGTCCCTAAACCTAATGCGGAAACAGAAGATGCTGGTTGGGTGATGACTTTGATCTATGACGGTAGTAAACACCGTTCAACCTTGGCTATTTTAGATGGCGAAAATTTAGCAGGAGAAGCGATCGCTCTATTGCATCTCAAGCATCATGTTCCCTATGGCTTACACGGTAGCTGGTGCGATGAAGTATTTAGCTAAGAGATTTTAGAACTAAAACCTACAAAAATCCCCCAATTATGGGGGAGGCAGCACAGATAATAGACATTAAGTTATGCATAAAATTCATTAATTTTCGTGTTAATTTTTGTATCAAAATTAATAATTGCTTTACGAGGCAATAAACTTACAATAAAATGATTGAGGTTAGTTTTTAACTGTTGACTACCACTGCGGTAAGGCTGAGGTAAAAACAGATCTCCAGCAATCAAGCAAATAATTGACACGGTGAAACAGAACTCCACAAATAATTTCCAACGCATTTTCTTAAACCAGGGTATTTAGATCGTTATATCTGCCATTAACAAATTAGACCGCTACTTTTCCTGAGTGTTTGACCCATTTAGAAGTATGAAGACTAGATAGATTAGGACTTGTATTAATCTCAGTTTAATCATTTTTCCTACTTACCCACTTCCGTATTCTCTCTAATCTTTTCGGAAATTTCTTGGCTTTAGACCTACGATCAATTATTTTAAATATCTAAATTCCTCATTTCCTCCAGATAAAAACCGCTAGAATGGTTGCCTGGCAATTGACTTTAATAAGTAGTTAGACAAAATTAATTACATATTTTTTGCCAAATTCCCGAAGCATTGTTTCAACAGAATCTACTAAACTTTGCCAGTTTTTGTAAGAATCAATCTTCATCCACTGATACTTTATAAACCGCCACAAAATCTCAATCAAATTTAATTGAGGTGAATAACTGGGCAAGACAAAAATTTCGATGTTTCTTTCCCGCCATTCATCTAGTTGAGATAGAATCATATCGCTCGTATGTATCGAAGCTTGGTCAACAACAATCACAGTTGGCTTATCCACTTGAGGAAAGAAAGTATTGATACAAGCAATGATCACATCACTATTAATTGTTTGAGTGGATACATAAGCTTCAAGGTGATTACGTCGATTCATTATTCCCAAAACGTTTAAGCGCGGACTACGACTGCTAGGAATGGCTCGATACTCTCCAATCGGCTGCCACCCATAGGGAACACAAGGTGTCAAACAAAAACCTGTTTCATCGAGATAATAAAGTTCAATTATTCCCAGCTCATCTAATTGTTTTAATTGTTCTAATTGAGTTTTTTTGGTGGCATATTCTTCGGCTTTAGGTTCACCGAACACTCTTCGACGAAGACGATGCCAGCTCATCCTGACTTGAGAGAGAATTCGTTTAATGGTTTTAGTACTGACAGCAATATCCCATTGTGCTTGAATTTTTTGTCTAACTTGCTTTAATTGCTGAGGATGAGAACTTGCCCAGTCTTTTATTTGTTCTATTTGCTCAGAATTAAAAGTTGCTTTTCTACCTCTTCCTGGTCGATTATAAAGTCCAACTAATCCGTTTGATTCCCAAGCATTCAACCAGTTATACAAAGTTTTTTCACTGACTTGGAAGATTGCTTTCAATTGCTTAATTTTTATTCCTTGATTTTTGAGGAGTAAACAGTGACAACGTTGGCGTACTTGATGATGACTACTTTGCCGATGTATTCGCTTTAATAACTTTTGAGTTTCAAAATTAATAGTTCGGATAAATTGACTCATTGTCACTAATTAATCTCTCAATAACTACTTTGTATTACTGTAATCTATTTTGTCCGCCTACTTACCTTATGGGAGAATCATTCTATGTGGAATCCTGAAGATTATGCCAAAAATTCTGATGCTCAATTGAAGTGGGCGCGATCGCTCACGCAAAACGT
>JBEANW010000533.1:0-4532 GCA_041165225.1 Cyanobacteriota bacterium
ACCTGACTCAAAGCCAGAGTCGTACTATTTGCCTTAAATCCCCCATCTACCACTAAAGCCTGACGGGGGTTAACATCCAGATTACAAGCTGACTGTTTACCTAAAATAACCTTGCCAAACCCTTCCACAATCCGCTTAGGAGTCTGGAGAGGAAATTCTGACTGAAGTTTATTTTCTCCGCGACTACTTTTTTGCTGGTTAATTAAGCGGATCTGTTGATTGGTTTTATCGATATACCGTAGAGTCTGATGATAAACATATTGATAGAGAGCGTCGGCTTCTATTATCCCTTGAGCATCCGCAGCTTCCCCCCGTAAACCCCGCATTAAATAATAGGTAAATACTCCATGCCCTAATTCGGGAAACTCCCAAGATTGCTGAGTTTGGTCGCAGGAGAGTAAAGCATAAAAACCTTGGCTTTCTGCTGCTTTGTGACGTAATATTTCTACTAATTGGGAACTCGGATCGTTTAAGGATACCGTCCCTCTCAAAGTCATCCCCCCACTATGACAAGCATCCAGCCACACAAGTTGTTGACTAGCGGCACAGTTGCTTAACTCCTTGAGTAAATTGTTTAAGGGTAAACCTGTCCCTAAAAGTTTTTGGGTATTGGTGTTAGCTAAACATAAAACGACTTGTTGAGTCTCGGCTTCTAAAACACCGTGTCCCGAAAAGTAAAACAGGATCGTGTCATCTTTCCTGGCAGATTTTACAATATGTTGGATACTCTGCTGAACTGACTGTAACTGAGGACGTTGGCTAACAAAATCATGATGAATAATCACTTCTTTGTTAGTAAAACTAGCAGTTGCTTCTTTTAGCGCTTCTCCTAACCCCTGACAATCTAGAGCAGAATATTGGAGGGAAGCTAAATGCTGACGATCCTCATACTCGTTAACACCTACCAGCAAAATCCAGAGTTTAGCAGGTTGTAGATCGGGTTTGATTTTAGAAGGAGATTTAACGCGAGGACACATCGCTGTTTAATAATTGATAATTGACAATTGATAATTGATAATTACCTCTCCCTTCAAGGCAAAGGATTTAATCTATTCAGTATATCTCCATAGGTTTAACGACATATTTTTATGCAAGGAATTTCTGACGCTGCTGATGAAGTGTATGACACAGGCGGATAATGCGAACCCGAAAATCAATGTAAACTAGAGGAGCATGACTTGTTCATTCCCCTTTCCCCTTGCCATATCCTGTAACTATGTCGATCGCCCCAGATCAATACCTATCCCCTGATGAATCCGCCGATATCGATACGGCATTGCTTTCCTCCAGCGAAAAATTCCTCGCCCGCCTGACGATTTCTTCTCAAAGATTATTACAGGCGATCGCTCAAGATTATCAGCTAGAAATTGCCGAATTAACCCACACTCAGATTATTCAATGGTTTGAAAATGATAGTAAAGCCAAGCGAGAACAGGGAGAAGATGGGGGAAGTTTGCAATGGTAGTCATGGATAGTGATGGGTAGGCATACTAAGGAAGACAAAATCTTGATTGGTTTAAACAAGTCATAACCGCCAAGCTTTACAATGGAATTTGAAATAAATAAATAAATTTTTACAGAGCAATACCTCCCTCGTTATGCAAACTCTGGATAATCTTAACCTTACCAATACCACGGCTTTTGATCCCACCATCCATAGACGAAAAACCCGTGGAGTCAAAGTTGGTGACATCACAATCGGCGGGGGCAATCCTGTGGTGGTACAGTCGATGATTAACGAGGATACTCTAGATATAGATGGTTCCGTCGCAGCAGTCCGTCGTCTTCATGAAATTGGCTGTGAAATTGTCAGAGTAACCGTCCCCAGCATGGCTCATGCGAAGGCTTTAGCAGATATCAAACAAAAATTAGCCCAGACTTATCAAGCAGTTCCCCTGGTAGCGGATGTTCACCACAACGGCATGAAAATTGCCCTAGAAGTAGCCAAGCACGTTGATAAGGTGCGGATTAATCCTGGTTTATACGTCTTTGAAAAACCCAAAAGCGATCGCACTGAATATACGCCGACGGAATTTCAGGAAATTGGTGACAAAATTCGTGAAACCTTAGAACCCCTGGTGGTTTCTCTGCGAGATCAGGGGAAAGCGATGCGAATTGGGGTAAATCATGGTTCCCTCTCAGAAAGAATGCTCTTTACCTATGGCGATACCCCCGAAGGGATGGTAGAGTCGGCGCTAGAGTTTATTCAAATCTGTGAATCTCTAGAATTTTACAATATCATCCTGTCTCTCAAAGCCTCCCGCGTCCCTGTGATGTTGGCAGCCTACCGTCTGATGGTGCAGCGGATGAATGAGTTGGGGATGGAATATCCTTTGCACTTGGGGGTGACGGAGGCAGGAGACGGCGAATATGGCAGAATTAAATCCACTGCGGGGATTGGGACTCTCTTAGCTCAAGGCATTGGCGATACAATTCGAGTGTCCCTGACAGAAGCTCCAGAGAAAGAAATCCCCGTTTGCTATAGTATCCTCCAGGCTTTAGGACTGCGTAAAACTATGGTGGAGTACGTTGCCTGCCCTTCCTGTGGTCGAACTCTATTTAACCTCGAAGAAGTGCTACACAAAGTGCGGGAGGCAACCAAACACCTGATCGGTTTAGATATTGCGGTGATGGGCTGCATTGTCAATGGGCCAGGGGAAATGGCCGATGCTGACTATGGTTATGTTGGTAAGCAACCTGGATATATCTCTCTCTATCGTGGTCGAGAAGAGGTCAAAAAAGTGCCTGAAGATCAAGGAGTAGTGGAATTGATTAATTTGATCAAGTCGGACAATCTCTGGGTTGAACCAGATAATGGGTAATTCGATTTAATTTTCTTGCCGAAGGCACTTGTCGCCGAACAGTTTGTAGAAAATTCCCAGCAATCGGCTATGTTGAAGACAGATCTGGTGATCGGACATGAGTAAAGGCGATCGCAGTATAACGCAGTCGTTCTACGGCAAGAGTTAACCCAGTAAAAGAAACAATGAATTTACAAAGTCTCCAGTGGACGAAAAATGTTAGACCTGCTTTGGGTAATTATTTCACCTGGAATCATGATGATTACTAGTTATCAAAAAAAGCTAATGGCTAGGGCGCAGCCCTTTACTTTTACTCCACATTTCATTATTTCACAGGTTTCATCTAAAAGCTGCGGTTAAGAATTGGGATGAAGGCGATCGCTCTCTTGCATCAAAATAATATCTAAATCCAAATAGGCTTCTGAATTATCTTCTAATTTGGATGTTATTTCAGAAAAACTTTAGATAGCTCCAACATTTATAACGGAAGCTTTCCAGTTAATACACTCATACAAGGTAGTTATAGGTCAAATGTCAGTATAATATCATTGAGGTTTAGTATATTACGTAGAAATATTCTGTTCGATTATCCCATATAGGGTAGTTATCTAGAAAACGTCAGTATAGTAAATAGTTAGGTTTCTATTCCTTGGAAAATTAGATGTGGATTTGATTATTGATACACAAATATTGTCATATCGATTCAAAGGTGTTGAGGGAGGTATTCACAATACACGGTTGGCAATTGCGTCCATTACAGCTAATGAGTTCTTAGTAGCTCAGGCTAAAGAGTCAGAACAGCCTGATTACTATATTATTCATCCAGCTAGATATCCTAATCTCGAATATAACGCTAGTACTCTTGACCATTTTAAAAATCCTAAAAGCGCAAAATTAGGTGTTCGTCGGACGGATCGGATAATAATTGATTTTGGCACTCAGTTTTCAGCATATCGAGAATTTGGAAATGAGGCAATTTCTGAAATTATCAATGAAAAGAAACTTGATATATATAAAATCAGCATTGCTCATCTTCCTAAACAAAGACAAAAATATCTTTTAAGGCGTTTAAAGTATATTATTGACAATAATTATTACTGCTATTCTCTCACTAAAACAGCATTAGCACAGGCTTTAAGCCTTTTTTCGGAATTTACATCTCAGCATAACTGTAAAAGTAATATTCGTAATACTGTCAATGATCTTTTAATATTGGCGACAGCTATTGATAGAGAAAAGAAATTTTTAACAAATGATAATCTACTTAATCGTTTTGCCGCTGAATATTATGAAGCACCTATTCATAAGTGCGAAGATGAATTGTTGATTGATTTTTCAGAAAAACAGGTCGAGAGAAGAAAAAGCAGGGAAAGTAAAGGCTATATCAATAAGGGTTGGAGCTATGCTATACGTAACAACCGAACACCCTCCGAAACCTAACAAGCACGTTGCACGCCGACCACTGCCAGTTTATTATTGTGATGCAGTGGCTACTGGCGGCGGGTGAACACGACCGTTAACTTGCCTGAGACTTTGGTGAGGACACTGCGATCGCTGATCTGTAGGTTGGGTAGAACAGAGTGAAACCAAACATTAATAAATCTATTGCTAGTTGCAGTGAATTAGCTTTTTGATGCAAGATGGTTTTGCCATAGCTCATGAGTTCGACAACAGTTCTACCTTCTCTCTCGCCTTCGAGAATAGCAGCGGAAATATAGGCGATCTCCTATA
>JBEANW010000534.1:0-46861 GCA_041165225.1 Cyanobacteriota bacterium
AATTCCCCAATGATTTCATAGGCTAGTCCTATAATAACTACAAAACTACATATATTTATAAATATATATATAAGGCTCTCTTTTTTTTCCTCTCTCCATAAAAAAAAGCCACTCTATGAGTGGCGGCGGGAAAGTTGTAGTTTTGTAGTTTTTCGGAGATCTGCCTTTGAGATCATCAGCTTAATGCTGTAGTCGCCTCTGTAGTCGGTCCGTAGTCGTGTAGTTCTTCAATGATATCAACACTTTGTATAAACATTTATCTGATTACTTGCTTCATCCTAGAATCTGGGTCAACGGTATTCTAATAGCTCTGCTTGAAACTTCATTAAATTTTCTAGGAGTTATAAATTCCGCACCGAAACACCGTTTTAATGTCTGGCTCCAGTTTGTCCACCTGGTCGGTTTAAAAATCTTTGCCAGCTCTGCATGAGAATTAGCTACAACGATACCATCATAGTTCAAAATAATGCCATAGCTTTTTAAGCTCCTGATAAGCCCCTCATCTGACATCCTATTAATTTCCATGATCGTTTTTTCCATGGCATCGCCCATGCTTGTCCTTAGATGAAATCTGTACGTCAGAAGGTATGTTAAACATTCCTCTTCATCTGTTATTTTTGACTCTAATTTTTCATCGTTTAAATCCAATTCGGCTATCATATTCTTTGCTAAATCTGGCGTTATAATTTCGTCATGAGTAAGGCACCAATACCCGGCTAAAATCATCCCTACTTGCTGACCAAACCGCTGGCTTATCGTCGCCGCCAGCTCTTTAGCTATGATCCTCTGACACTCTCTTACATTGCGTACATTTATTATCATCCTTGAAAACAACCTCTCCCCATATTCTTCCGTTATGTCGCTTAAAATCCGTTGTAAATACTGCCACGATCCGGCGTCTGAATCATGCGGCGCGAGTTCACAAACTGAGAACCTATTTCTATCCGCATCGTTCGTCAAATTAACTCTCACAGACGATACTAAAGCACTGAAAGCGAGCTGATACTCTACGCTTAAACCACTGTTTGAACCTTTTATAACTGCGCCTTGGGATTCACTCCAAGCCACTCTTAAAAGCTCCACAAGAGCATTTATACGATTCTTCGAGTACTCGTCTGTTGTCTCAAATTCATCAAAGATAACCGGCACTGAACTAGATCGAATCCGTTGCCTAATCCCTGCTTCTGTCGAACAACCATGGATATGAATCTTGCTTGCAGGATTGCCGAGACATGGAGCTATTAGATTCTCCATCACTGTACTCTTGCCGGTCCCACTTCCGCCGGTTAACCAGAAATGTGGATGAATAGGCAAGGCTCCAGCGATGCGAGCTATAGCGATCCATCCCGCGAGCAAGTAGGGACTCTTTCGGTCTCTCCACGCTAGAGCATCACAGGCATTAACGAGAAGCGTAGTTTCTTTAACATTTAATGGTTTTTCATGTATGGTTAGTCGGTTTCTAGTTTGGACATAGATTGAATGACTTTTGAAATCGGCCAGCGACACTTTTTTATCGTCAACTATAAGATCTCTGCCGGTATTAACGACAACTCGCCCGTGATCATACCAGACCCCACATCCTCTAATCCTTGAACTATCAAATGGCCCAATCTTCCGTGAAATCTGTATAAGATCATCCGTTGCAGCATTAAAGTCAGCGCCGCTTTTACCGGGATACTTTGCAAACCAATAATCATCAGGAGCTAAGGCATACAATTGGGGCTTGCTCCATGTCGTTACTTTTACGATATCTTTCGATGGAAGATGAAAGAAGAAATAGGTTCCTTCCTCGTATCCCAATGGGAGGAATCCTGTAGCTGGATCTTGGGAGCTCGTGAGCTGACTCTTGACGGCATCAAGGCCCTCAATGATTTCCAGGTCATTAAAGTCCGTTGGTTTCCCTTCATCGCTGGTAAAGATCGGAAACACAACAGAGGATTGGGTGATCATGCCAGCTTGCTCGGCTTTGTCTCTCCCTGGATTCCCGATCTCATCAGGGTGAAAACGATCGTCATCACCACAAATTGTGATCACTACATCTGGCCACTTGGTTTTAATCGACTTGGCCACCTGGCCAAGATTATGCGCAGTGAAGGAAACCACCACCGTTTTACCCGTGGCCTTGTGAATAGAAACCCCGGTAGCAAATCCCTCGCACAAGTAGATTTCGGAGTCGACTTCTCCGATTGTGTGAAAGCATCCATCGACTTTTGCGCCAGAACTAAATCTTTTTTTTCCATCGCCAAAAATATATTGAAGGCCCCACAATTTCCCATCAGAGTCACGCAAAGGCACCTGTAGCGTATCCTGATAGATTTTGGTCCCATAGCATTTGTCGATCTTCTTGCGAAGCATGTAGGGTGTAGCCCCAGCTTCACCCGCGCTTTTCCATTGTTTTTCGGCCTTTGCCGCTGCTTCGTGTTGCTTGTGAAGCTTTTCTTGAGCGACTCGGAGCTTTGCTTGCTCGATTTGAGCTTTGCAAGCCTCCAGATCTACCTTGGACATTCCTGCGGGTTTATGGTCAAACTTTTCGCCAGTTTTCCAGTCGCCATATTGAGCTACAACGTAGACTTTACCGTCTCTAATGCCATGGTTTTGGAATCCGATAAACCAAGCATTGTCGTTGCCATTGCGATTAAATCTGTGGATCTTTCCGTCAAGCTGAATTGACGGCAAAGAGAAGCCATTGGACTCTAAAGCCCTTCTCAATTGTTCCACTTTTAATACCCTTATTTTAAATGACGATTGTGTTCTAGCGAGAGTAAAGCATCAGCAACAGATCGAGCAACAAAATAGATTCCACCCTTGCTTAAAATCATCTGCTCAAAGCATTTTTGTTGCTCAGATTGCACCGCTTTTCCTGTCTTAACTTCCACTTCTAATCTGCGCCCATCGATCATCAAACCAGTTATATCTGCACACCCGATTAAACCATATCGAATCAGCTTCTCTTCGCGATACGCCGCGCCCGTTGGCTGACTCCAGACCCTGCAAATTTTGGTGTTATTTAACGCCAAAATTATCTGGTTCTGTAGCGTGTCGTGGTTCAAACTTCGATTTGACATACAACCATTCTTGCTTCGCGACTTTTGGCCCGTATCGTCCTTCAATTTGATGAAAGACCCACCCGGGTTTATATCTTCTGCTTATTGCTCTCGAAATCAATTTATCTATATCTGTTTTTACCTTGTTCACATTAAATTGATCAATGCTTTTTATTTCTTCAAGTTCAATTGACTTGTCCACAGACTTTGCTAATTCTCTATTTTGTTTTTCGATTTCTTTTCCACATTCTGGGCAAGAATCTAATTTTTGAAACGTGAAATAACAAAATCGACAAGTCAGAAAGCTATCAGAAGTTTGCTGTTTTGAAGTCTTCCCATGTCCCTCTAGGATGCACTCTTTATCATCTTCGACAAAGCCATGTCTAAGCACGTTGCCGACATGATCCAAAACCAAGAAATTTTCTTTTCCTGGGTAGGGTCTTGTGGCGCGTCCGAGCTGCTGAATGTGAAGGTTGTAACTTAGTGTTGGCCTCGCAATAATCACGGTTCTCAAGCATGGAATATCTACGCCGGTACAGAAGATTCCAACATTCACAACCACTTTTATAGCGCCATTCTCAAGGCACTTCTTGGCCCAATCTCGCTCGCCAGAAGTCGAATTGGCATCGACGTGCAGCGCCGCGACTCCCTTATCAGCAAACTCATTCATGATCGCTTGGCTGTGTTTTATATTAATCGCAAAAACAATGGTTGGTAAATTGTAAGAGTGTTTTTTCCAGGTAGCAAAAAGATCGCCACAAATGTCGGCTCGATCAACTTCCTTCCACAATTGGTGGCTGTTAAAGTCTCCGGTTTTCTTATCGACATCGACATTTTTCAAATTGATTTTGCTTGGTATAGAATAATATTTCCCACCGACAAGGTAACCGTCTTTGATGAGATCTTTAATCCCAATTGGGAAAACCACGGCGTCAGCGATATGCTTGAGACCATGCTTGACGAAAGGAGTGGCAGAAACGGGAAGAAAGTAAGAATCAGGATAGCTTTCGACAACGGTTTTAAAGCTTTCGGAGACTGCTAAATGCGCTTCGTCAATTACGATTAAATCAGCGTGAGGTCTCAAGCCCCTCGATCTTAAGGTGTCGATAGAGCAAATCTGGATGTTTTCATGAGGTCGATTGTTCCAATGGCCGGACATGATAACGCCGTGGTCGATACCCTCATCAAATAACCGTTTTGAAGCTTGCTCTACAAGCTCCTTGCCGCGCACGATCATCATTGCTTTCTTGCCCTTTTCCTTCACGCCCTGCATGATCCTTGTGAAGCAAAGGGTCTTACCGGCCCCGGTAGCTAGATAGAGCAATACCTTTTTAGTTCCACCTGCATAATGGTTTCTGATTTCTTCTAAAGCTTTTTCCTGATAAGGACGTAAAACTTTCTTAATCATCGTCATAGACAAATTCTCCCGAATGACAGTTGATAAATCCGTGGATTTCACCATCCCAATAGACTGTTATTTTTTTTGTATTTATATCGGCGTCGAGTGGCAGGTCTGATAATAGCTCTATTAAATCTTGTACTTTCACAATAAACTCCTTTAAAACCGTGTTAAATATAAATCTAACACGGTTTTATCAGGAATTAAAAACTAGAACGGAATTTCTGGGCTTGGCTTGAATGATTCTGGTTTTTTCTGTGGAGGCCTTGCCGCCGAGATCCCATGAGGTTGCAATGCCATAAGCTCCGCTTCGAGTCCCATGCCATCGATGCGCTGAATGACTTCAGCTCTTGATAGCAAGTTGCTTAAGCCATTCTCTCCGATCCAAGATATCTTGGGATAAGTCTTTCCTTCCTGGTCTTTTTCAAGGATGACGCCGACATAATAATCTTTCGATATATCGATAGCATTTCCTTTGGGACCATCGGCGAAAATACTTAGATCGGTTCCACGAAATCCAAGTCCAATGATCGCTTTTAGCGTGATATCCTTGGCTCCACCGTTGAGACTTCCGGCCCAATAAAGATTGTGCGAAACGGCCTCTTCATCCAAGACATCCATCTGAATTATAAGCCTAATGCCGTTGTCTTTCTTCTGGCCTCTGATTCCATAATTAACAATCTTTCCGTAATATTTTCCTGGCGCGATCATTCTTTTGTCTCCGCTGTAATTGTTGATATGAGAGCATAAATGTTAGCTAGGTGTTCGAACACTACTTTTTCAAAAATATCAGTTCTATTCTTTTCTACATATTTTCTTTTGGCAAAATTAGCTGATATGTCTTTGTAAAAAGTGTCATAAATCTTTTCATATGAAGAAGGATCAGACATTGATATTTAACCTTATTTTTAGCCTGTTTTCGATCTTAATAAGCTGATCTACATTGTTATTAGCCTTGGCTATTGTCTGCGTTACCAGTTCTCTTAGCCCTTCTTCAGTTTCATTGACTTGAAGCATGTCGTAGATCCTATCTATAATGACTTCTGGCTTTTCGACATCGGGGACATTCGCTGCCGAGGCATAATCTTCCCACCCAAGATTTAAAAGCAATGGTAGGCCCATTCGGTTTTTGGCGTCCCAACCTGGCCTTCTCTCGGTGTACATGACCCTAACGCCATCGCCTACTACGTTACTCCCATCCTTTTTAGTAAAGATCTGGAAATTGGCAAACAATACAGCGTCAACCCACTCCCTAAAGATTGGTGAAGATTTTTTGTAAAGCTTCAGCTCGTAACGATCATATGGACTAGCTGTCAAAGGATCGTTAAAAGTTACAACCGTACTATGTGCTATCAAAATGATATTCATTTTGCGTTCATTGCGTAGCTTGTCCACCGCACCGATGAAAGCCTTCCATCGCTCTACAAGCTCAACGTAGCCTTTTCCATACCCCCCCGCTGCTAGCTCTATAGACTTCACGCCGTAGTCTTTGCAAATCTGTTGATAAAGCAATGGCTCTAACCAGTCTAAGCTATCTACTGCAAGGGTCTTGTAGTCGTGTGGATCTTTCCTAAGTTCTTCCAGATCGGCAAGCACATCATTAAATGTATCAGGCACTGGGAGCCGAGATACATCTAGATGATTGGTGCCGCTCTCAGGACCTAGAAAAATTGTATCTGGAGCGTTGGCGGCAAAGGTGCTTTTCCCTACGCCATCAGGCCCATAGATAAGCACTAAATGTGGTTTTGGTATCTTGCCTTTAGTTACTTGCGCTAGTCGACTCATTTTGTACCCTTTAAAATTGCTTTAACCCGGTTAATCTGAAAAGAAGGTATGCTTTTCCTGCGAATCCATTGCCTGATCGTTTCGCTGGATTTGTAACCCAAAAGCGTAGCCATCTCGCTAGGACCATGCTCTTTGATCCAAGCATCTAGTTGCTTAATAATATCCATTTTTTTATCTCCAAAAATTGTTCTGCAATTGTTGTGACATTGTACAAAATCTTTGGCAAGATATTTTTATCAAAAAAGATTATTTTTTAAGGATGGTTATGTTGAAAAAATTATTTAGATTTTTAACAAAAAAAGTTTTAGCTGAAAATATTAGGATCTGCCCATTTTGTTCTGGAGACGTTTTGGCCGTTCGCCAATCCCGAGAAGGATTTTATTTAACTTGTGAAAATTGTTTTGCAAGATCGAGAGAAGCAGCTACTATCAGCCTTGCAATCAACCAATGGAACATAGTTGTATATGAACAAAAACGAATGGCATCAGTGGAGAGCTAAGGGACTTGGTGCATCAGATGCACCGATCATCTTAGGCCTCAGCCCATGGAAAGATCGAATCACTTTATACAAAGAAAAAATTGGTGAAATAAAAAAAGATTATACAAGCAATTGGGCAATCGATCGGGGTAATAGACTGGAGCCGATCGCTAGAGCTCATTATGAATTGATGGTTCTCTACGATTGCCCTCCTCAAATGGTAGAACATGGTGAATTTCCCTGGCTGAGAGCTTCCCTCGACGGATACAACCCCGTCGAGAGTGTCGTACTAGAAATCAAATGCCCTGGCAAAGCTGACCATCAAAAAGCGATAGACTATAAAGTACCAAAAAAATACTATGCTCAATTGCAACACCAGCTCCTAGTTACTAGAGCCAAGCGTTGTGATTATTTTTCTTTCGATGGTTCTACTGGCGTCATCGTCGAAGTCTTTCCCGATCCTGCTTTTATGCTTCGGTTATTTTGCGAGTTAAGAGATTTCTGGGAATGTATCGAAAACAGAAAAGAGCCATCAAAAACAATTAATGAATTAGTTTTACCAGGAATTGTTGAATGAGAATCAGATACACGTGTAGAAATCAGCAAGAATTTAAGATTTATAAAGTAGAAAAGGGAAAGGAAGACGAAGATCTAGGGACGTGGTTCGGGAAATTTGAGCAAGTCATGGCTGAACTCCATGACGCATATGCGCCGGAGTTCATCGATTTTACCGCCAAGAATGTAATTTATCGAAGCGTCTTTAATCATTCTTCGAAAAAATTATCCAAAAAAATAAGAAGATTATGCAAGAAATAGAGACAACCTGGCAGAGAGCCACAAGAAATAGGACCAGGTTGTCTACAAATATTACAAAATCTTGGTTATTTTTCATGGTTTTTTAGCCTGTAAAACTGCAAAAGCTGCAATCTCCCCAATTCGGTTGCATCGATTACCAAACCGATCTTTATAGGCAATGAAGAGATATCCACCTGCTCCCCATT
Organism: Cyanobacteriota bacterium; assembly: GCA_041165225.1. Taxonomy (GTDB): domain Bacteria; phylum Cyanobacteriota; class Cyanobacteriia; order Cyanobacteriales; family Xenococcaceae; genus Waterburya. The sequence continues at coordinate 7,708 of JBEANW010000534.1, forward strand.
GTGTACCCCATGAGTTTCTAACTACCCAGTAGCCACCGTCATCATTCCAGCCCTCGATTACAACCATGTGATCAACTCTAGCTTGCGTACAATTGCGGAAGATGCCACCCCGATAGTTACCGAAAGATCCGTTGACCACGGCTGCAACAGGCCCATATTTCAGAATCGCAGCTTTTAATTCGGTTTCTGAAGGGGCTTGCCCTGGAGTTCCGATATATGACCAGCTAAATAATTTTGCTACTGGTTTAGGATATGGACAGGCTAAGTCGGCTCCTGCATATGGGAAGGAAGCTTCATTCGTTACGCCCTTAGCTACGATATAGTTAAAAGCATTGAAGAATCCCCCGCGACAAGATCCAGATCCCGAACAGCTCAAGACATCCTGCTCACTCAAATCTTCTCTATTTTGGTTCGTTAAATGAGTCAGAGACTCAACGACTGAAGTTGTGGCAAAGGCCCAGCATGATCCACATCGGCCCTGGTTTCTAATCGGGTGAGTCGATGCCCAAACAAAATTCCTAGGCAAAGCCAAGGATTCTTGATCCTCTTTAGCCATCGAAGTCCACTCAGCTAACTTAGGCCAATTTTCGGGAAGCTCTAAGCCCCTGCCGTTGTCATCGTCAGCCTGTTCATCTTCGGAGCTCCAGCCCCCATCATGTCCTAATGGGTCTGGAGTTTCTTGAGCCTTTGCAATGCTTGACATTTGCAACAAAAAAAAGAGGATAAAAAGCTTCATAAGACAAACTCCATTATGGTTTTACTTACTAGCAATTATACTTTGTTTTGAAGCTTTTACCACCCTAGCTATATGCTTTGACACATGACCATTTTTAGCAATGTCCTTATAAGGATCTTTACCATTTTTTAAAAATAGATAAGCCCCTCTTTCTCCTTGCCTGTGGTAGATAGCCAGAAGCTCTAAATCGCTCATATTTTCGGCTAATTTTCTGGTTCTTACATCTTCGATAAATGGTTCAACCATGTTTTTAAAATAGATATCAAACATTTTATCCTGGTGAATTTCCATCTTCTTTTTTACTGAGGTAGTAGCCGTACATTTTGGAACTACAGAAGCCCAAGTTTTCCCGTACTTCTTTTGAAAATAGGGGTTCCAAGCCTTCATGAATTGATACTTGCCGCTAGCACTCGTATAAGGGTTTTGAGCACATACATTGCCGCCGCTTTCAACCTTGGCAATAGCCTTCCTAGCAATAACATACTCATCATTGCTAAATGAGAAAGCCATGCTCGGAAAGGCAAAGAATATGATGAAAAATAAAAACATAAAGTCAAACATACCACCCCCTTAATTAAGGTTCAACAAAGATATAAACCCACGTCTTTTTCGACCAATAAACCAAAGTATATTGGTAATGCGTTGTTACAATTTTGTTAGTTATAGGATGCGGCAGTTTGAGACCGTATTTTCTTCCTTTAGCAATGGTTGAAGGGTGAAAGAACTTTTCAACCATTGTTCCTCGGAAGATAATTCTACACAATCTTAGCTGTTGTTTTTTTGCTCCTTTCTTGCAAATCATGTCTGATTTCCTCCATAGATTTTGTTAAAATCCTGCCAGGATCCACTTTTCTACCATCGGGTAAGGCACACTCATCATGTCCACAAATCATGTTCGGTTTAATCCCATGTAAAACCAGCCAATCTAATAGCCGTGTAAGTTCTCTTTCTTGTGCGGTGGTTGCCGGGTCCCACCACAATTTTTGTCCTTTGTAATCTCTCAGTACCGCTTCAGGTATCGCAGTCCCATTCCATGCTTCCTTGTGTTCGTTAAGTAGGCCCCACGATGCAAGCGAAATGGCAATAAAACAACGGTTAGGAGAGGCCTTATTCCATAAGGCTTTCCCTGCGTGATTTACCGCTAAGTTAAAGTAAGTTGTCTGGGTAGTTTTTCCATCTCGGTCGATAATTAAATGATAACCTAAATTTTGATTATTTTGAAGTGACTGGATAGCTCTTTTTACATTCCTATCGGCTAAATAATGAACACAAATACCCGTTGGCTCCATCTTGGCCACGCCCATTTTCAGGTCTGCCCTTAGCTCTGTTGAATAAGGATAAACATCGGGAAAATTACCAGACATCTTTAGCCCCTTCCATCTCTTGAAGCCGTTGGTCCTGAGCGTCTAAAGCTTCAATTATTTGAAGCAAAGCCTCATTATGTTGGGATAACATTAGCGTCATCTCGTTCAACTTTAGCGCCCATGCTACAATCAATAAAGCAGTGATAGCCCAGCTTAATTGTCGCATGTTCACCTCTTTTATTTTGTTGTATTAATCTACATTATAACATATGGAGCCCATTTTATGTATCAATACAAGTTCAAATGTGATCTGTGCAATAATACCCACGAAAAAGATAATAACGGATTGCCCAAAGATTGGTGGTATCTTGAGATTTCTAGAGATCTTTACGGCGACAATTTTAAGATTTGTGTATGCAAGTTTTGTTTGCCTACTCCCGTAAAAAAGTCGGATATCCAAGGTATTCTCCCATGGATACGCAAAAAGTTATGGTCTTAAGACGCATTTATCATATTGTTTCACAGTGTTAACTTTTCGCAAACACTCCTTATTTATTCTATGGGAGTGTTTGCACGAAGATAACCAAATGATTATGAATAAAACCGTTAAATAAAACAATTTCATACGGGGTCTAGCTGGTCCGAGTCCTCGCACCTTTGCCGGAAGTAGGCCCTGATTTCATCCCTTAACCTGATCGATCTATCGTCCCCGTGGTCGATCAATTGCCAAAGTCCCTGGCTGTCTCGCTTCACATCGACATACGGGTCGAACTGGTTTTTCTCCAATATTTTCCATCTGTTCCAATATTGGCGATCCCCTTTTTTTCCATGCCACTCATGGCAAATTACCCCTGGGACATAACCAATATTTTGTCTGATATGCTTGTCGGCTAATTTCTGCCAGGCAATAACGGCTCGTTTATATCCATCGGTAACCCCGCTTGGCAAACTTTCTTCAGCCCTAGAGATTAGACCTAGTGCCATGGCATGATCCCCCGCGCCCAATAAACCATATTCATATAATCCTACTCGCTCATAGGCGCTTCGCCGCCAGGCCCAAGCATACCCTGGATGCCAATAAACTTTTTTATCGGTTATACCGTATTGGCTTTTGTTCGTGAATCTTTTGGGATTCAACCTACCATCGCTGTTAAGCAATGGAGGGATTGTTTTGTTTTGGATTGTGTTTTGGTAACAATAATTAAAACCATAATTTTGGCCTACAATTGCAAGATCTGGGTAAGGTCCCATGTCTAGCGCGGTGGAGAACATCTGGACAACATCATAATGTTGGAGCTGCTGAACGGTTTCTTGCGCCCAGTCCATTCTTTGAAAGGTTAAGTCGGCATCGACCAGAGCGACCCATTTCCAATCGGCGGGAAGTCTGTTGATCGCTGCCGCCAGGAAGTTTTCCTTGTGCCAGAGCTCGTGCCTTGTCCTGAGCTGCAAATGGTTGGGATTCTTTTCCTCGGTTATCTCAAACGGCCTATCCCCGAAAGCCACCTCCACAGTCATCAAGTTAACGCCAAAGCTCTTAATGTGAGCTTCAAATTTTCGGTAAAGATTGTACCGAGATTTGAAGCGAACCACGTTAGAAATCCCCGTGACAACCCAGAATTTATCTAGCGGCATCGGCGTTAAATCAGACTTAAACATGGTTTTATTCTTCTTCTGTGAAAAGTCTTTTTTGCTCTTTCAAATCTTTTTTGATGATAGGTCTAGGTGGGAACCAAGTTGACGATGGTTTAGTATGCGTGAGACTTTCACCCGTCTTCATCTTTCGGAGAATTTCATCATTTTCAATTTTTCGACAATCTGTCTTCATATTGTACCCATGATTTATTTTTTTTGGAATGGTTCTTAATTATTAATTTATTACGCAGTAATTCCATAAATGGTCTACCGTGTAGCTCATAAACTTTTTGTGAGGTATGCAGGATTCACAAATATAAAAATGCAGTGTTTTTGCTTTTTTAGGCGTTAGCTTAATAGTAAATTCACTATTTTCAATGCCGCATATGTCACATAAAACAATGGAGTTAACCGAATCTTCATTTTGATCTGATTTCATCGGTTAACTCCTAATTGTGATTATCCTTCAGGATCTGGTACCATTACCGGCTTAAGGTTAGGAGAATGTTCCCCCTTAGCAATCTGATAGATCTGATTCAAAACAACTTTAAGATACTCATGCTCATCAGCCGTGCCTTTATACTGTCTGCACACGGATTGGAGAGCGGTCATGGCTTGGTCTAGGTCGAATTTCATTTTAGGTTATCCTTGTGGCTTGGATAAATGAGTTAGTAGCATTAAAAATTCCGCTATTTAGAGTCGAAAAATCTATTCTACTCAATAAATAAATTGTCGTAGAACCTGGAGGTAAATCAAAAATTCTTGGTGTTGTATAAAAATAAGAGTCGGTATTAATTGGTGGATTTGGAGGATATCCTTGAAAAAATCCTCCGGCAGTAGACAAATCAATACTCGAAGAATTTAGCGATAAAGACATTATAACTACGGTTAATCCTGATATTTGCGTACCAGAAACCGATAGTCTTGACACCCCCTCTACACGCCATCTTCCTCCACCTAACGAAATAGATCCTGTTTGGATAAAATTTCCACTAACTGGAGTTCCGCCAGTTCCAGCGTTTCTAATAACCTCCCCCACAAACCCCGCTGCCACAGCAGCTCCGCTAGTATTCCCTGGTAACCCACTCGCACTAACCTGCCCTGGACTAACGCCAGGAACCACTATATTTTGGCCAAAAACCGTTGGCGTGAATGCTGAGTTTGACATATTTTTACCTTTCAATTTACTCTGATTAAATAGACTACGTTTATATAGTTTGGTTCTGTTGAAAATGCCGTGGTGGTTCCAGGCCCGTTCCCTGAGTTACCAGTGAAGTTTGGAAGGTCCACGTTATGGCTGTGATCAAGGTTCGCCGAGGTATTGACACTGATACCTGTCGTTGCGCTGCTTGTTACGTTTGTATTAAAGAACGAGTTCAGAGCTGATGCCACGTTAGCGGCGTTTCCACCAACTCCATAAGCTGGGCAAACGTGAATATGTCCCGGATCGGTGATACCGTGTCCGTGAGTTGTGTTGGCCGACATACCCGTTGACGTTACGTTACCATGATCGTGGTCTATAGTGTGAACATGTGGCGGAAGGTTGGCCGCTGCAATGGTACTTGTATTAGATCCACCCGTCCCACCATAAGTTGTCGAGCCTCTCAAATAAATGGAGCCTGACAAGTTCGGAGATGTTCCACTAACTGAGTTGCTTGCAGGTATCGCCGTTCCATCGGCTCTCATATAACCATTGCTCACCACACCCGATGCCGGAATAGCCATGGCACCCGTGAGCCCTGAGGTCATAGCGATAATTGCACCCAGAGGCACAACCCCTGGCGCATTTCCCGCTGCTTGAAAGTTACCTATAATATTTGTTGTTGCCATTTATTTCACCTTTACTGCAAGTTTAATATCGGTTCCCGTTTGGCTTTCCATATTTTCTTTAACCGCTATCACCCAATCGACACCAAGTTTTAAAGAGTATTGATCCCAATTAGGGATGGTTTGAATCCCACCATTTTCGAGATAGAGAGCCATGGTGTTGCCTTCGAGTTTGTGGCCTATGACCTCTATTTTTTTCCAGAGGAATTTTTTGCGGTATTTGAAAATGTATTTTTTGTTCATTAGGCGTTCTCTAGTGCTACGATCTTATCAAACTCTGATTCCAGTTATTTTTCCTACCATTGTCCCTCCAGTTTGCGATGTATAGTAAACTGTTGCGCATATATAGATCGTCGTAGTTGTATTGAAACTATAAACCTGAGGTAAACAGATACCACCTCCAGCTACCGCTCCACTTATGAATGTTCCCAAAACATTTGTTACGGCTGAATTATTGTCGAATCCATTGTTTGTATCAGAAAGATTTGTTGTTATGTTGTTTATATTAACCCCTGGACCAGCATAGGCCGATCCAAAAGTTGCTGTGACGGTTCCGTAGATTAGCCATGTTCCTGCTGAAAAAGACTGCGATGCTATCGTTGTGGTAATACTGCTAGCACCCCATGCAACACTACCAACTATTGTAACAGAGGTTTTTTCGCCAACATACCCAGACGGAACTGAGCTTCCATCTTTCCTACCTACGATAAGGTTTCCGGGAAATGTTGCGTTAGCCGGATTGCCTAAGGTCCAAACTCCAACCCCATTACATAGAGCAAAATTAACCGTGGCTGCCCTATTCGCTACTTGTAAAGCTGTGTCGCCAGCAACTATTCCTGCCCTAAGGCTTAAACCGTTGCTGTTCCCTGCACTGGCCGAGGCATTTGTGGCCTGGATAATCGCAGTATAACCGCCTGTCGCATCACCTTGAATAGTATGTGGTCCAGAACTTCCGGCAGCAGGTCCAGCAGTTAAACCGCCAGCATTGCTCCAACTTCCAATCTGAGTCGCTGAACTATTCTGTAAAACAAATCCGCCCGAGTCCTTAGCTTTCAACGTCGAAAACTGAACGAGAGTCGAATCAATCGACAAAGGAAGTGTCACGCCAACGGCAGGAGCATTGAGAGCAAAATTTATCTTGGCTGAAACGTATCCAGCAATGCTCGGTAGAGTAGCCTGAATGATTCCAGCACTCGTTACGGTGATCAAAAATCCCACGGGTGGTGTGTCACCGACATATTGCGGGGATATGTTATAATCCGTGGCCGCACCGTTCTTTGCGAAGGGAGCCGACACATAAAATTTAGAGTCGGTTGTTCCATCGATCTCAACCCACCCGGTCAACTCACCCGCTTGATATGCCGCAACGGATTGGACGTTCGTCACCGTGTTATTGCCCAAGGCTATCTCAGTCCGAGCGTTCGAGCTCCCAACCACCGCACCCCGTGAGGATCGGACATAGATAACCGTGGTCGAAATGGCAACACCCACGGGTAAGGAAACATGGCCTATCACGGTTGGCTCGGTAATCGTGATCCCACCGGAAACCGTTGGGCTCAAGAAATAGGCTTCGCCAGCAGTTAGCCCTGTCAGCCCTGTTACCTTGCCTTCCAGCGTCGCTTCAAAAGTATTGGCATCAATCACTCGGGAAACCATCCCGATGATTTCAGAAGTGTTTGCGGCATTGGCAAGGGCTCTTGCGTAAGCTGTACCCGTATAATACAAAATTTCACCCACAGAAAAACCGTGAGCTGTCTGAATGATCTTATCTACTGTTCCACCTGCGCCAATTGCCGTTTCTAGCCCAGTAGAATCCTGAACTTGGAATGTACCACCACGGTTAATGAGTCTATGAGATCCGCTTGCAGGGTTTGCAATGCTCGATACTCCAACATCTTTTAAAACCGTGGAATTAAACTTTGGATTTTGTCCTGTGTATGCCATGTGAGTTTCCTCATGCGTTGTTTACGTTTGGCTTTTACCTGCTATCTCATAAGTATCGCCCCGACTAAAGCTTGCCCGGCTTTCAGGGATTCCATCGCTATCATCTTACATTCATCAGGGCTTAAATCGTTCAATTCCAATTGAATTTTATCAGAGTCTTGAATGGCTTTTCTTGCTGCCAAAATAACTGGAGCAAACTTAGGAATATCAAACCAATCTAAGTCGCCATCTTTTTTTGACTCGGAGATAGCTTCAGCTATAACTAAAATCAAATCCACTAACTCTAGACTTTCTTTGATTCCTACACTCACAATTCACCCCTATTTTCATAGTTTTTTTCGAAATATTCTTTAGTTACTACCCAAGCCTCTTCATCGGAAATGATTACAACATCCCCTGGTTTTGCGCTTTGTTGTCCTGTTTCTGTTTTCAAAAGCATATTTACTTCTGCGATGAAACTCAAATGTTCTACTGGTTTTTTCATAACTTTGTGAGTAGCCCAACTTTTGATAAGTCTTAGACAGCTATCTTTATGGTTAACAAAGTCGAATCTCAAATTTTCATCCAATTTCATTTATAAATTTTCTCGCAAATTTCTATTATGGTCATAAAACAAACCAATCCGTACCATCATTAATGAGTGTCCATGCTCCAAGATCATAATCTAAAACAAAACTAGCTGCTACGGTTTCTATTTTCTCTGATCCAGCTCTAACCAAGGTGATCGGGTTGGTAGAAGCTGAGCCCGTCTTGTCTTTTAACCATATTGGTTTCGTTGTCGATGCGGGGCTTGGGAGAGTTAGAGACCTCGCGGCGGAAGTATCAACCAAATGATATTTTCCTTCTTCCAGTGTCACCGGCCCAGAGACCACCTTCGTTACAAAATCAACTTTCTTGGAGTTGATGACTCCCTGAGTAAGAACAAGAGCAAGGTTTCTTGAAGCTCCAGAGCTGTTCGTAACGCGGATTCGAGTTGTGGTAAAGCTTGGAGTTGCTGCAATAGTAAATGAGGAAAGAGCTGGAGTAGAAGAGTCTGAAATAAGAGTCAACTCTCCTGTCCCAGTATCTCTGAGGTAGAGGTCATATCGGAGATCTGCAAACGGGCATTTAAAGTTATGCTCAAAGTCTACGTTGGCAGCATTTGCCAAAGCATCTTGAGTGAAGAATCTGGAGTTAGTCATGTCTCCAATCTTCTCGTAGATATCTTCTATGGCTGTGTGCAATGCACTGCCGCCAGCATCACCCAAGGCAGGGTGAGTTAATTGTAATCTTGAAATAATTGCCATTAATCACCTACCAAATGTTGCGTAATGAAATTTTTTGTCCTCTTTGGCTCTACCCATAATACGCTTTGATCCATCGATAAAAACTTTTATTTCCCTTTCTCTCGTGACCAAGCATAATCCGACATTATTGCTTACCAGCTTCAAGTCACCCTTAGGCCATCCAGGAGCCCCCGCCAATGCTAGCCATTTGAAGAGACAATAATCCCAGCCATCGCATTCGGCTAGCGTTTCTTCATCTCCACCGTTGATATGCTTTCCAATGATTGAGGCCCTAATCAGGCCCTCTTTCATTTGACTATGTGCATTCTGGCTATTGTCCTCATAGGGTCTCAGCCAAAGACCCTTTTTAGTAGGATGGTTCAAAAACTCTAATTTCCAAGTTACTTTGTAAATTCGTTTCATTTTAACCTTAAGCCGTAAATGAGTAGGACCAAACAAGTTCCCATTGAAGGACCCCTCCGTCCGTTTCATCCTGGCGTAAATAGAATCTTGTTTTGATGTGAGCACGGTCGCCGAGCACTGTATCACCTGTTTTTCCCACGCGCCCGGCCACTGGAGTACCGGCATCGACTTCAGTACCACCGTTGTTTCTTGACATAGCATCGGCATGGATCAGGAAAGCCGTTGCAAGGTTCCTGCCTTCGCCCGTAGCAGCCCCGCCGTTGTCTCCGAATATCCTGACATTGGTTCCAATTCGAGCTGGCGCAAACTGGCTAGGCTGCGATACCTGCCAGTCCATATCGATATGGAAACCGTTGGCGAGTCCGTCAGCGTTGTTTGCGTTGGCTGAGTTCGAAGCATTTCCCATGTTTAATAGCTTGGTTATATCGGCTGTAGCTGAGTTAGCCCCACCATAGGTAAAGCCCGTACCAACACCATATTGTTGAGCGTATAAACTTAAATCTGTTATGGGGTCAATAACCGCATCGTGTTTAACGAATATCGATTGATAACCATCGTTACTTGGAATGTCTACAACAGGACTAAACTGTCCGTTAATTACTTGGCCTAGGTCAAGTCCAGTACCTCCCCCACTTAAACTATCGGCTAGAGCTCCACCCGTTAGGGTTTCAGAAATCGTTAAATTTACCGCCATTGTATTAGATCTCCTGAGTTATCGTACCGTTTTGCCCCGAAACTATGCCAAAATAACCTGGATTCCAGGTCTTAAAAGGGAACATTTGAAAAGACCATATTTTTATGACTATCTTTAAACCGTCTGGATCATATCCGATATCCCTAATCATACCTGGGACATCGTTTAGAATCACGCTTCCGATCGAAACATTTAGCTTAACAAAATTGCCAATGTCTAAAAGCATGGCCCGCCACGTCAGATTTATGTCAAAAATTTCGATTGTCCCACTTGCAAGGCGCACTATTTCTATGAGTTGAGAAGCAACCACATTTGATTGATATAGGTTCGGGAAGACTATCTTCTTAGAGATTTTAAGGCCCGCCATTTGCGTTATGGCGTCATCATTTCTCATGATGGAAGTAGCCCTAGAATTTTCGTTAACTATGGGTAAAAAGTTAAACGCCGCTTGCGCCCTATTGAAGTTATTTTTTTCATCGATTCTCGCCCTTAGCGAGCCTTCTACGACATCCCAGTTTTTAACATTATAGGTAGTCAATTCGTCCCAGTCTTCGAAGTGAAGACTGTTAAGCTTTAGCTTCAAATCCCTATCGATAAATGCTTCTAACCTGACTTGCTCAAGCAGGGATAAAACGTATGTCATAGCTGGGGTAGATTCGTTGAGCCAAATTCTTGATTTAAACGTGCTTATAGATGACTGCGCTGGAGTTGCTTTGTCTCGATATGTTTCCCAATTGAGATCAAAGTCCCCGTAAATTAAACCGCCGTATGTAATGATTATATCGTGAGCTTGCCATACTATATTATTATCATACCCAATGTTTTTCCCTCTAACTTGGACAAAAAATTCATCGCCAGAATCAAAAGCGTAAGCAATTAAAACCCCTGCGCCATCGTTCATCCACAAAGCGCCCTGTTTGACTTCAAATATGTTCTTATTGCCGTTGACATTCGTTACCTCTGCGCTAGGAACCAAGCTATAAACTTCGCTCCTTCTCACATAAACTTTGGACGTATCGAAAAAATAATTGGCGTTTTCTGAGATCAAAAAAGATAGGTTTTTTCTTGGCTCGCCCGTGAATGGTTTGAATTGGTGTGTACCAGTTTGAGCTCCTGAAGAAGTAATAACAGCGCCACCTGGAGACAGGGATATCTCGAAGGAATCTAACAAAGGATTTCTAACGTAATAGGCTGTTGAAATAGCAAGAGGAGAAGGAAGAGATCCAGTTGTCACAAGCTCTATCTTGCCTCCCTCATCAAGAGCATGAGCCACGCAAGATAGAGTTGATCCAGATATGGTTACCTCCTTCTCCTTGTACGCTACAAATGGATCTGATCCATTCGTACAATAAGCGGGGATAGCAGCATAAAATGGTTCTAATTCTACGGTCCAATCTCCGTAAATTAAGGGTATTATCTTTCCTAAGTTTTTCTGCTCGCACTTAGGAAAGCTATCGTAGGTTATCGCCGTGTTCGGGAATTTCGCGTTTATTCTGTCGTAGTTGTCTCGCGCCACAATGATAATTGAGTTGATGGAGCGTTGAAACCCTCCAACGGGAGTAATTGTGCCCTTAAATATCGTTGTATACGTTCCGGCTTTCTCTGCCAAACCCACTTTAACCACAACCTGCTTATTAACCCATCCCCCATAGTTATTCCCGCTTTGTAGTATGTTGTTAAACCGTCCGTCTACGTTGCTTAATTCTAGTGTTAATGTACTAAATTGGAGGTCATTCGACAACCATTCTCCAACGGTTCTCCCTATCGTCGGGAACACTAAAAGTGCTTCGTAGAAAGTCCCATCAACATACTTGTTTCGATCGCTTGCGTAGATAGTCCCAGTAGGGCTTTCGATCTCGCAAACCATCTCTATTTTACATTCTAAATTGTCATGACAGAAATCTAACAATGCTTGGTCAAGCACGTTAGATGTTAGGTATGGTCTTCGGTTACTACTGCTCATTATAAACTTTCATCAATTTCTACAGCAAGCGTTACTATATCGGCGGCATCCCCTCTATTCTCATGCTCTTCTTCAGGGATATCTACCAACTTTCCAAAAACTCCGAATCTTTTTGGGTCTTGTGGGTCTGGAAGCCATAGACATTTTAAACTAGTTCTGGCTGTTTCAAAAACATTTATTAAGCTGTCGAAGTTCCCTTTACGGTAATCTAAACTGTTAAAATTAACAACGATGGATCTCTTTAAGGCTCTATCGTTCGACACATTTGTAAACCCTTCTGTCTTTACTTTCGAGGAAAAGTGACGCATTTTTCTACGGATTCGATCAACAATATCCTCTCCCTGAAAAATAATTGAGTTCCCAAAAATAATCGTTCCCACCTGCAAAAATCCTTCTGGATTTGTCGGATCGCTTATCGTCAATCGCCAGTATCGGTATTGTGTTGTTGGGAATGTTGGGGATATGTAATAGCTGTTAATACTAGTCGCCTCGATCGGGAGAGTAATGCCCACGCTGGCAAAGGTAGGAGAATTGCTACCTTCGAATGTAACCACGGCGCTGGAGGACCAGTTATGATTAAGGAACGCGAAGGTATCAGGAGCGACTCCTTGAACTAGTTGGGTGTCACAAACCAATGTAGCCGATAATGAGCTGTTTGATCTCCATACATATTCTACAATATCGTTGTTTACATTATTGACAGAAAAATCACCTGCTAGAGTTGATGAAGCCGTCCAGTTTAAACCATTGGTTCCACGGCTAGGAAACTCAGAAAGGATCCGTAGCTTTGTGGTATTGTAGAGAACAAACCTGATCTGAGATCCTAAGTTCAAAGCTCTTAGCAAGTTTATCTCGGCTCCAATAGCCTTAACAGCTTCTATGACTCGCTCAACTTCTACGCCGTTCTGAGTGTACGTCTTGATAGCCCGATCCATCTCGACGCCCGTATATCGCTTAGTCACAATCTTTCGATCAATCTCTAAACCGATATGGGCACAAATCCCATCAACCAAATATCTTTTTGTCAGGTAGTCTTCAGACAGATAGCCCTTTTCTCGGCAATGCCAGGAAGAGATATATTTTTCCCTGGTTATTTCGACTCCAGAGAATTGAGTGTCTCCTAATGATCTTTCAACTTCCACGCCCGAATATCGTGCTGTGGATATCTTCCTTTCGATTTCCAAGCCAATTTGGTCCATAGATTCTATGGTTCTTTCGACTTCCGTTCCTAGAAAATCATCTCCAGGATTAGACCGATCGACCTCGATCCCTGAATAAACCATTTCAATTAATCTTCTATCGATCTCCAGCCCCGAGGCTAGATCATCCTGAATGACCCGCTTAACCTCCGTTCCATAGTGGTCTCGGCATCTCCCCGACATATAGCTATAAGTTAAATATGGTTCTTCGAGATATCCGAAATAGGCTGGATTTGTCATAGGTTTCTAACTCCGTTGGCGTACACGATAGTTTGGCCATCTGCGCTACTTCTTCGCAATTGGTCCTTGATCGTTGGCATTAGCTTATTCTTGATAAAGGTTTCGTCGATCTGCTGGGTAGAATTTATGGTTAGTTTAATCTCTATGTTTTGAGTGTTGTTGGCAGGAGCTTGGCCTTTGTTGAGTGATGACAGGTTATTCATTCCCAAGGATGCCGCCGCGCTTTTGTTGATAACAAACTCGCCACCTTTTAGCATGGTGGGGACATCTCCAGACCCTCCTACTAAACCGCCTTCATGAAATTTGTTGGCCTCAAGCATCTTCCAAAACATGTCTAGAACTTTGCCGTAAACTGTTCCTTTCATCTGGTCCCATAACTTGGCAAGTAGCTGGCTAGGATCTAGGTTTTCTGCTTGATTTCCTAATGTGTCCCTTGCTCCTCGCAAATCTTTGCCAAGGTCTTTAGCTCCATAAGCATATCCACTAGGTTTAATATCTCCATCTAAGATCGCTTGGACCAAGGCTGCAATGGTTGGATCATTCATTTTTGATCTTGGGATAACGGCCTCACCTGCGCTGAGCAATGCCACAATTCTATCATTCATCTTGCTATCACCGGGAACAGAAGCTTGACCAGGGATCAAACCGCCCTTAGCGAAGTTTAAGAAGGGGATATCGATACCAAGCTTTTTCTCTACATCACCCTGGCCTTTAGCTGAATCTGTATTAAACATTTTCCCAAAAAGATTAGCTGGATTAATTGCATCTAGAGCATCCCCAACTAGCTTTCCAAGACCACTTAAACCTTTTTTCAAACCCTCCCAAATTGCGCCGCCTAACCCCATAAAGAAGTCCCAAAGCCCAGTTAATGCGGTTTTTAAACCCTCGAATATTTTCCCGCCGATTTCTAAATAGATCGAAACTAGGTCTTGCAATGCTTTAAATATGCTTTGGAATATGTCTGCAACACCTTTAAGGATGGTTTCTCCTGCTTTAAATACAGAGCCAAAGATATCGGCGACACCACCAAGAGCATCTCCTATTGCCTTGAAAGCTGCTTGAAATATGCCAACAACACCTTCAAAAATAGTCTGAGCAGTCTTAAAGACTTCTCCAAATACTTCCGTAACGTGCTGCAGTATCGCCCCACCGATTTTAAATACAGCTTCGAAGATATTGATCTTGCCCGTAAAGAGCTCCATCAAAGTGTCCCAGATATTCTTAACCATCTTCCAAGCTGATTCAAAGATGCCCATCATTCCATCCCAGATAGCTTGAACAGCTCCCCAAGCGGCACTAAAGACAACCATTAAAACATCCCAAACCGATGACAGTACATTTATCATTGCCGACCAGATCGCCTCGATTACACCCCAAACCGCCGTTAATGCCCCGAGCATGGAGTTCCAAACGGTTTTAAGGACATTGACAATTGGCATAAATATATTGTCCCATACCCATCGCCATACCGCTGTAATGCCGTCAAGAATTGGTTTTAGGAATGTGTCATAAACAAATCTCCAAACAGCCGTAAGACCATCAATAAGAGGCTTGATAAACGTATCGTAAATAAATCGCCAAGCTGCAATTAAACCATTGGTTAAATCTTTAAAAAGTTTGTCTAGGGTTGACTTTCCATCCTTTAAGCCACCTCCTACGTTATTCATCGCCTTGGCACCCACTTTCATTGCGCCTTCGAGATCCATCACAGCAAAGAGTTTGCTAGCCTCTCCTGTAAGCTTCTTCCCAAAATCCCTTAGGCCCAAGCCTAGGGCTTTGGTATCAATTGGAACCTTGAAGCCCTTACCAGAAAGTAGATTTTTCATTACGTTAACTAATAGCATTCCTAGTGCTATCCCAATTTTAGGAAGATCTTTGATTGTAAATTCTATTATTTTATCAATTAATTTAGGGATTCCCTCAATGAGTCCAGCAATTAAAGCGGGAATGATATCGGGTAGCTTCTCAATCAACTTGATAAGAAGGTCGGGAATTTTATCGAGTAGATCGACCAAGGCTAGTGGGATCTCAGCAACAAACTTGATTACTGAGTCGATTATACTCGAAACCATCTTTATGACGTTGGGAATAAAGTTCTTAATGAAATTGATTACACCATTGAAAAGATTAGCAATTCCCGCTGCAATCCTGTTAGGAAGATCAGTCAATGAATTAAATATATTCGCAATCTTTTCGAGCAAACCAGGGATAAAATCAATCAATGCTTGAACGGCATCAGCCACAGCACCAACTCCAGCCATGGCTCCCATTGCCGACATTCCAGCAATCTCTCCAGCTCCTTGCACTGCCTGAGTTATTGACCTACCAACCTCTTCACCCATTTTGGTTCCAGCTTCAAATGCTTTGGGAGGAGCTTTTTTTGCTGCTTGCGCTGCTTCTTCTTTTGCAAGCTTTCGCCTTTCATTCAATTGCTTGATAATATTTTCTTGTTCTTTGGTTGGTGGCCCTATTTTTGTAAGTAATTGCTTTATTTCCAGCTCTTTTTGTAGAGCGTCAACTATTTTTAGCTGTCTATCTAGTTGTAATTTGATGCCATCGAGCGTTAAAGCTTCAGCAATTTTTAAATTAGTGAATATGTCTTCGTTTTCTTTCTTAAGATCTTTAGCTTGATCGGTCATTATTTTGTAGATTTTAGCTTTAGATCCTAGGTCTACTAACTCCCTACCTTGTGCAATTAGATCTTTATTCGCTTGGGATAGATGACCTTGCAGTTTTAATAGTTTTTCTTGGTCATCTAATTCACTATTTCTAAGTTGAACTCTTTCGTATTCCTGGAGAATGTCAGATTGTACGTTAACCGTAAATTCTTTCTGAACATCAGCTATTTTTCGTCTTAATGTTTTGGTTTCTTCTAGCCTTTGGATAACTTCTTCTTGAATTTTTATTTCTTTTTCTTTATTAACAGAATCAATTTGCTTCTGAATTAGCATTTGTTCATCTGAACGAAAGCCGTTAATCTTGAGCAAGCCAGCGGATACTTGCTCTATTTGCTTAACTTTAGCTGCTGTTTCAAGCTTTACAGCTTCAACTATTCTTCCGCTTTGCCTTAATTCATTGAGTTTAAGCGCAAAAACATCGGTCTCTATTTTTGAAACCGTATCGAATCGAAGTTTTTCCGCTTCTATCCTGGCTGTAGCTGCTTCTTTCTCAGCTCCAGCTAATTTCTCCGCTGTCTCTTTTGGCGAAGCCTTAAGATCGAAAACTTTAGCAAGATTCGCCTTAGAATCCTCTATTTTTTTAGAAGCTTTTTCAAATTCGTTAGCAAAAAGCTTTTGTTTTTCAGCAGCTTCGCTGAACTCGCTATTTATTTCATCAGCTAATCCTCTGACTTTTTTCCTAAATTCTCCCGTTACTTTCAATACATCAACCTGATTCGTACCAAAATCTTTCGTTGCTGTTGATGCCCCTGCTAGAAATCCCATCGCATTATCTAGCTGGTTTGAATAGTCATCTATTGATTTTCCTAGAGCATAAAATTTCTTGGTTTGATCTTCTATTAGTAAGTCAAAAGCGAGTATATCTTCATCATCTGCAAAAAGTTTTTTAAATTCAGCATAAATTATTGAAAGAGCTACAAGCCCTTGCGCTAACCTGAGTATTTCTATGCTCGCAAATTTTACCGCCGTGGTGAATATTCGCTCGATAACACCAGCACTTTGTTTGAGATTATTTCCAGTTTCTTCAGCAGCAACAGCGGAAGATCTAAAATTGTCTGCTAAATCTTCAAAAACCATGTTAATTTCTGGCACTGCTACCGCTAATTGTTCAATTGCCTTAGAAACAACGAAAAAGGCAGCAGCCCAAGGAACAATCCTTTTAGTTATGACTAATATAATTGAAGAGAGAGCTACAGAAGTTCCGAACAATGACAACACGTAAGTGTTTAAAAGCTGAATAACTCCTGCTAAAGCTAAAGCACCAACCGTGAATTTTAAAAGCTGTCCAATAACAATGAAGGTTACACCAACGAAGTCTTTTAATTTTCCTATTGTAACCAAAATAATATCGGGTAAATCTGCCCACCAAGTTGCAAATTTAATCGATAAAGCAAGGTATTTTCTAGTAGCATCGCCTTGCTCACCAATTTTTATGTTAATTCTTTCAAGTGTTTTCTCATAAACAGCGTTTGCCCCTGCAATCGTATCGGTTTGATCGCTTGCTGCTCCTAGAATTGGGGTAACTTGCTTCATTAAAGCTTCATATTTAGCCATAGATATCTGATTTTCATCTAACTGCTCTATAGATAAACCAATGGATTTTGCATAATCAGTCTGTGCTAGCGTTGTATTTGTTAGGTTTATACCGTTTTGTGTCACCAAAACGCTAGAATCACTCAGCGCCTTTATTAATTCTTTCGTGGTTCCTTCAAGATCTTTATTACCAACGGCTGCTAGATCTTGAGCAGCGCCAAATAGTTTTAATGATTGTTGAAATCCTAGCCCTAGATTGTGAGCTCCCGCAATAATTGACTTAATAGAGTTCGCTATTTCGTTACGGCTAAACTCTGTATTCATAACAGTTTCGTCTAAAATGTCATTCCATTGCTTAAATCCACCTGTAGCCTTTTCTCCAAACTCTTTGACGTAACCACCAACAACCTTGGTAAAAGTTTTCATGGAATATTCAAAATCTTGAAAAGCCTTATTAGCTTTTTCCATGTCCGTTAAAAACTTTTCACCAATGGATATTAATA
The DNA here is from genome assembly GCA_041165225.1 of Cyanobacteriota bacterium. GTDB lineage: Bacteria > Cyanobacteriota > Cyanobacteriia > Cyanobacteriales > Xenococcaceae > Waterburya. Next base: position 25,649 of record JBEANW010000534.1, read on the forward strand.
GATCTCCAATTGCGAATATAGCGAGCCTTACCGCTACCCCTAAGCCTCCTGATATTACGCCAGCAACTTTTAATATGGTTCCAGCAAATTTTCCTGCTGCTGTTTCTGTATCAACAAAATATTGACCAAGTAAAATAAAAGCTGGAGATAAAATACCAAGGGCTGTTGTAACGGTGATAATAGATGTAGGAAGAGACTTTGAAGCAAAACCAGCAAATCCTGTACCTGCCTTAAATACAACCCCTATAACATCCGCAATAGGCTTAAATGCCTTTATGAAATCGTAGGCATATTTACCTACAATCCCAGTCGCCGCGACTGCTAGGGCAAATCCGGCTTGCTCTAGAGCCATCATAAAACCTATTTGCGCTTCGCTAGCGTTTTTTATCGTTTGTACATATCTGTCTATTTTTTTTGAAATTGAATCAAAAACTGAATTGTATAAATTTTGCAACTTACCTAAATATGATTCACTATCTTTAACCATTACTTGCATTGATTCATTAGCAGTCTTGCCAATATCTTGCTGTTTATCTGTAGCGCCAGAGCTGACTTCTTGCTTTATAACAGGCAAACTTATTGGCTTATTTGCTTTTTCAATAGATTTTGATATTTCATCATTCAAAATCTTATAATCGTTAGTAAGGGATCCAACGGCTTTTGAGTATACATCGTAACTTTTCGTTAAATTTTCGGTATCAATCGATAAAACTGCTGTAGTTTTCAGATAGGCCAGGTCTTTTTCTATGTCTTTAACCATAGATTGATAGGCTGATTTTTGTTCATCGGTATTTTTAACAGCGTTATCAGTCCATGAATTCATCGTTTTTTCCGATGAATCCATGGATTTTTCCAAATTATTTATCTGATCGACTACGGTTTTTATATCAGACTTCCAACTTGCTGATATTTTTGACTCGATCTCGATTAAAAGCTTATCTGTTACCGCCACTTTTAGCCCCTCCCTTTGCTCCCGACCCATCCCCAAGAACACTCTTTGCCCTGCTTACAAACTGAGCTTGCTTATATGACTGAATAAACCAAGAAATATTATCAATCCACCATGACGGCTGGTCAACCATCCCGCCTTCCAGGTAGCGCCAGTCTCCAGACTCCGCCGCAAGAGACATGAGCCTATAGAGTCTAGTATACTCGGGATCCCATGTCGCTTTGCCAGGACAGAAGCCATATTTCTCACCACCTTTGTTTATCTCTATAGGCCATATTATGCCATCATCAGCTGTGAAATCCTCCCGATCTTCTGCACACCGCCTTATATCTTTGGTTCTCTGCGGGCACTCTTGGCAAATAAAATTCCGACCACCAGCTTTAAGGGCTGCATGGTCGGCTTGGGTGAGCTCCATCAGAGCTACTAGCTTTTTTTTAAATCTGGTTTTGAAAGACTAGATTTTTCCATGACAGTCTTGCGAGCTGCATAGAGATCTTGAACGATCCCAACGGCCAGGAGCTTCTCCATCAGCTTTTCGCTCGCGCCGCCGTCTGATCCCCTTAGATAGACAATCTTTTCGGATTCGGGCACGTGCGGTGGGTTGATGATATCAATCAAAGAACATCTTACCTCTTCAGAAATGAAGCTCATCTTGATTTGCATCTCGCCCTTTTGCATTGTAACCTTCTCGTCTTCTACCTTCTTTGCAAGGCCCCAAGGCAAAGCTTTACGCAATACAAACTTGGTTGGATAGTCGCCTTCTTTGAACTTCAAATGAGACTCATCTAGGCCAGATTCAATATATTGCTGGTAGTCTTCTTCGCTGCAATCTAGAGCAGAGTCTACCTTGCAAATGACTGAGATACTGCCTTCTAACTGGTCTAACTTTAGTGCCATAAATTTTGATCTCCATGATGTTTTAAACATACAATAGAGCATGGATAAAAAAGAAGCTATCTTAAAAAGATAGCTCCTCCCCATGTGAAAAATGCGTTTGGCCATACTATCTAGAGGTAGCTAGCTGTAACTTCATCCTTCGCACCGTCAGCCGTTTGTAGCGCTAAACCGTCATTGAAATCTACTGGAATGGAACCTTCCTCGGGCACTGTGATAGAAGGTAAAGGGAACTCAACTTTAGGCAGAAACAGCTCAAATCTACGGCCCGTTGCTGATCCCAAACGCAAGGCAATCTCTTGCACCGTGAAGACTTGGAGATCCTTAAATAGCTTCATGACTTCTTTATTGAGGTTCATTTGCAGCGAGACTCTCGCTTCCATTCTTGAACCAGGAACAAACAAAGAACCATCGAGAGAATCAGAACCATAGCAATCTGTTCTCATTTCGTGGTTGTTGGTCAGAGTCAATGTGAAAGTTCTTACACACTGTTGGATTGCCATAGAGTCAACGGTAATGGCCCCTTGCAAACCTGTGACAGGGCTGTTTATGGAAACCGGCGTTGCGGGCTCATAATATGAAAGATAAATTGGAGCATTGAGACCAGATCCATCGGCATCGACTAGTGGGGCACCGGATAGGGTGACAACATCACCAACTACGCTTACAACGGTTCTAGGAGATCCATCTGGAGTATCGGTACTTCTGGTTGTACCGTTAGCTTCAACGATCATGACGAAGGCGCCAACAGCATTTTCAAAGAGCTTGCCATCGCCTGTAACTAAAGTAACCGTGTTTGTAATGTTGTTGGTGATAGACTTGCCGATACCAACATACAGAGCATCCTTGGCGTTTCCGCTCCATTCAATCATGGAATCGCCATCACCAGGGAATTGAAGGTTAGCCGACTGTACAAATGCGCCGCGAACTAAACGACTCCAGCGATCCCCGGTTTCTAGGATGGTGAAGCTTATATCGGGTGTATCTCTTGTGTAGATTAAACCAGATGAAACGACTTCTTTACCTAGAAGAGACTTCCATAGGACCCGCAAAGCTGGGTCAATCTCGGCTGCTCCGCCAGATCCCAACGTTGTATCGATGTTAAACAGAGTGGGAAGAGTCCAAGAACACTCTTTTTTGCCTTTGATGGTTCCAACGAATCCACGGCCCGATCTATGGGGAGAAGGTTCGAATGGTTGGGTAAACTCTACCGATCCACCTTGAGCCGTAAAGAAAAAATCGGCTCCAGTAGGAGCTACAGCTACACCGCGAAGGTTAGAAGCTTCTTGTTTAATATAAAAGCGTTGCTCTAAAGCAATCGAATCGCCAGAAAGATTATAGAGATCCGCGTAATTCTTTGCCATTTATTAGCACTCCCCAACTAAATTTTGGTAATAATCCACCGTGAAGTTTATTCGAGCCGTATAGAATGGGTGCAAAAGCCCCTGATCTGTATTAGATCCTAAGAGCTTAACATGCAAAACCGTTGCTAGTCCAAGCTTAGGTTCTCCCATCACAGAATTTTCTATTGCCTCGATCAAGTCCCACAATTTTTTTTGAGAAGGTTCATATCCTGTTGCCGCAATTGGCCCGATGACTAATTCAACGGTTATAGGCCAGGTCTTCCTGCCTCTTAGCATCTCATGCGCGTTTAATTCATCTCCATCGATCAATTGAACGGCTGGCAATTCCCACTCTGCGAAGTCGCCATCGAGCAGTCTCACCCGGTCAAAGCTAGACGTTTTTATATCGACTACCAGAGCGACTCTAGCCAAAAAGGCATCTGCTATCTGTGATCTGATTGACGGCATTATTTAAGCCCCAAAGCTTTTGCTAATTGTTCTACGATGAAGTCTTTTTCGCTTTCTAGAGCTGGTCTTAGATATGGCCTCGGTCTCCAGTAATTTCCTTGAATGGTAGGAGCCTTATTAGGCGATCCCTTGCCTAGCCTTCCTCGTTCTTTGAGGTTGGCAAACATGGCTTTCCTCATAGACTCTGTAAACGCGCCGCCGTATTCATTTATAGAAGCATATGGAACACCAAAAGAGCCAATTCTAACCCCGTATGACCTTCCTTTTCGATAGAACTCATACCTAATGCTATTGACTAAACGTCCTGTATCGATCATTCCGTAACGTCTAACATTCAGTTTTGCTTTGTACATCACACGCAAAGCAATTCGAGTGAAAGCTTCGTTTAATTCAGGTGAACCAATCTTAGCTTTATTGCTTCTTGCTTGGATTCTTTCAACCAAATTTTTAGCATTAGACTTCATTTTCAACCATTCCAAACAGGAGAATCCAGGCTAGGAACCTCCGATTTTTTATAGTTGTTTAGGACAGCCATGATATAAGGAGGAGCTTCTTGCGCCCATTGAGCACTTTCACCATCCTTAGACTTATTGGATCGCCCGATATTCTGCCCTTCTCTCATTCTGTGATACCATGTACAAAACCACAAACAAGCCATCTGAAGATTGCTAGGAATGGCCGCGAATCCAGCCGTATAAGTCGCACGAATGTTATGATATCCCTTTGGAAAGATGCTTCCATCGGTCAAAATAAGCGTGTTTTTGAAGTCGCCAAGCGCATATGTAGTGGCATCTTTAAGGGTATTAGAATCGGTGAAAACGCTATTGGGATCTATCCGTAATTCTGTGATAGAAATAACCGGAAATTGATCCAGTAGAATCATGTTGCTGGATCGCCCGTGGTGATATTCCACGTGGCTTTGTAGAGCAAATTTCCGGTTACAATAGTCTTCAATGTGTTGACTCGAAGCATTGACAAAGAGTTCTACCATATCGTCAAGAGTAGTCTCTAGATCTGGGATCTTTAGCCACTTTTTAGCAAAGCTTAAAGTTACCAATGCGTTCGAGTTCAAAGCCATTTATTTTGTCTCCAGAGCTACTTTTTCTTTTGTGTCAAAAACTTGTGCAAAAGAACCATGATATTTCGCCATAATGATATACCCGATTTCATCGGTAACTTCGGCCACGGATCCAAGATTCCACTTGCCGATATATTTCTTCTTTGGTTCTTCTTCACAGCCGTACTCTACCATAACAACTATTCCATCAGTATCGCCGCTAAGTTTTTTCGTTAGCTTGAGTTTCATCTTGCAATTCCTTTATGAGTTTTTCTAATTCTACTAATCCAATTGAACTATTGGTTTTACCCAGGATAGCTCTTGTCACAAACTCTGTGCAAATAAAATAGTTACGATTTTGCCAGATATTTTCCTGTTTTTTAGAGAAGAATCCTAGCTTTCGTAATCCAAGAAATATTAATGCAAACCAATCGTATGAAATACCGATATAAAGAGAGAGCAATCCTAAAAAATAAGACTGCTCATCTCCTTCCACTTCCACTTCATAAGTTTTTATGACGTTATATTTTTTTTGGAATTGTTTAATATGACTAAGCTCAACTCCTGAATGTGTTGAGTGAGCCACTACGCTACAATTTCCAAAATATCTAGAAGAAATTGCAACATGGGAATAAGGTCCTCCATCAATCGATGCTATCAATTGAGATCCGATGTTTTTCCCCTTGCAAAATATGACGATCATTTGACCTCGTTCATAATGTAATTGATGCCAATGGTTTTACTTGACATAGAGGTATAGGTGATCTTTAAAACCATACCAGCATAGAGGTCTGCGTCAAAAGGGCTCTCACGCTTGTAAAAGTCCTTGGCTATATTGAGCGTGTAACCAAACTGGTTGAGCAAAAGATTAGGCACCCCTGAGTATGTTCCCGCTGCACTATCATAAACTCGAAGCTCACCATAATCTAGAGACTCGGCACCGATGCACTCAAGCCCGATCATTTTTACCCAGGGAAAAGTTGCGGTATAGATCAAATCATTGGGACCAGGTCCCAACATAAATTGCTTGCCAGTGTTTCTCGCAAATAGTTTTTTAGAACCTAAATTTTTAGATGAAAAAGCAGAGTTGATTTGTGGTGTTACAATATTACCTTTGGATTTGTAACTTGTCTCAAACTCTAGTTCGGCTGATCCGTCTTTAGGTATGATGCAATCTAGTTGAAAAGCATCATCGGTTGCGTACAAAAAATAGTTTGAATCAATATCAACCCACTGAATCGATATGGATCGACTATCAACGAACGATTTAAAATCAGACCATTTTGCTGTTAATCTCATACAGCCTCGAACCAAATTAAGTTAGCAAGATTTGACGTTCCGTTAGCTTTTGCAGATCCAGTTATTAATAATGTGTTTCCTGGTGTCAAAATAATATATGGATCTAATTTTCCGTGATACATAGGCGAAGCTTGATCGGATTTACCTACGGTAAAAATATGGCTTCTTGTTCCGTTTGCTGACACCGTTGGCGTTATAAATACACTTAAAACTGAAGCCGTTGCCGATCCTGGTCTTAGATTGACAATGGTTTGAGCCGTTCCGTTAGCACTAACGGTTGGATTATAATAAAAATTATAAGTTATATAGTTCCCGTTATCAGGTCCAGGCGCAAGTAGCATCGTTGATATAAATATTGTTTTTGTGTTTGCCGCAGAGTTAACCAAATAAATCAATCTGGTCTCAGCGGTTGCAACGGTTAAAGTTGAGTTTGACCAGCTAAAAGCATTACCTTGCATTGCCATTTGAGATGGCTCTGATCTAGGTATTTGATTGTATGTTGAGTTGTTATCGATATAAGCCGTGGTTAGCAACGGCTCGCCGATGAAATCATTATCAACTTGAGTTCGGTCCCAGTTGTTTAGATAGATTGCATCAAATGACAAGGTAGTTGCTGTTACAATAGCGGCATTTAAAACGCTACAAACAACGTCCATCGGATCGTATGGACCGGGGATATGAAGGGTATGTCTTGCGACAACGACATCATTTATAGCCAAGGTAGAATTTATGGCTGAAACCGATATGGAATACTTCTGATCGTTGGCCGTTGTCGCTCCACCCGGCAACGTCACCACGGTTTCTTGAATTTCCGTGGCAGAGGACCCCCAAGAGGTTCTAAATTTTAACGTGGTGTTAACGGTTCCATCTAACACGCAAACGGATTGCTTAGTTGCGGCAGCATTTTGAAAACCAAATATGGACGTTTGATTAGCAATCCTTTGCGATACCCTGCCAAAAAATTGTAAGGTCATTGGCAAGTAATCGGCGGCGTGAACGATCTTAGCCGTGCCAGCGTTTGCGGTTCCTGGCAGAATAGACACGCGCCCTGATCCAACCGTTATATTTGAGCCGGTCCCTGAGTTGGTGGGAACCCATTCAGCGGTTAAAGCGACACCAGAAAAATCATCTCTGAACCCGCCCTCATCACTGGTCACGGATCCGTGGATTTCAAGTCTATTTGATGAGTCAAAATTCTGTTTAGTTGTTCCGGTGGTGACAATGGTAACGGATGGATCCGGCTGGTATCCATTTTGAATATCACCTAGGATCACTTGGCTATTGTCTAGATCACCACCACCGATACCCATTACTTATCCCCGCCCGGATGAATTGCTTTGATTGTGTATCCTGGTTCATCGGCTGGCTTTTGAGCCTCGGCATATGCCTTAGCCATAGTTCCAGCCAAATCTTGGAGCCACCGCACACCATCGGCAAACTGACATATCTGAGGGAGAGCCGCTTCGGGTAACTTGGCTCCCCTCAAAACCGTGATAAAATTTGCTAACGCTAAGCAGTCGTCTCTCGTGATATTTAATAAGTCCTTCATAATTAACTCATTTCTAATATTGCTACGTCTTTGCTTGCACCATCGCAGATACCATACATGATAGGCGCAGGTCCGACATCAAAAGTTACATACCCACCGTTGCCAATCTTAACCCCTCTGGTTGCGCCATTCGATGTTACCGTTGCAGAGCCAACATAAAGGTTTCCGTTCGATAGCATCTGAATCATCAGTGATTTACGATTGCTCAACGATGTTGTCGGTAAGGCCACTGCGGTGGTTCCTACGGTAATAACCTGCTGGAGTACGGCAATTTCAGACTTTTGGATAACTCGCAATTCACCAATGGCGTTTTGCTGAATCGCTGCATAATCGCCATCTGCTGATACCAAGGTTCCTGCACTGTCCTTTCGAACCACTGCAATAGCAGCAAGAATATCCGCGTTAGCCGATGCCGAATCCTCAACCTTCGTAAAATTCTGGCCGGTTGGAATTGTCGATAGAGTGTAAAGCCTTCCCACATTGTCTGTTGTGAGCGCAATATAATCCCCATCGGTTCCGGCTAGAGCTGTTCCTCCATCGTTTCTGACGGCTAAAATTAGCTGGCCCAGATCTCCGCTTACATGGGGGCTGTCCTCACCAAATGTAGAGGCTGGGTAAACATCAAGCTTACCACCTGTCGAAGTTAACAGAGTTCCAGCTGCGTCTGACAAGTAAGATACGATGTTGTCACCGTTAGAAATGCTTGCCGTGTTCGCTATAATTTGAGTTTTACCGCCACCCATAACCGCCATGGTTTTACTCCTTAAGCTATTTCCTCAACCGTTATAATAACAGATCCAGATTTTGATTTTGCGTATATCGGTATTGTATCGCTTATTTCGTAATAACGCTCTACTCCAGGTAGCACTATTAAACCATAATAACCAATTGTTGTTTGGTCAAAGTTTAATTTAATTTCTACACCCGAATAATTTTGAATTGATAAAGCGTTTCTTTTGTTTAGTGGAGTAATAGGTAATGCGGTCCAATTTGCATCGTTTATCATTACTTGCGAAGTCTTCCCAGCAATGCTTAAGCCAGCAGGTTGCAATAGTCCAGACACTTCTGGTACGCCGTTATCCCCTCGCCAAGCGTACCATTTCCCATCTGATCCAAGGATCATGACGGGGCTTCCACGGTCAGCTTCTAGGTCTGCCGTTTGTGCATCTAATAGAGCTGGATCTAGTGGGAAGTCAGCGACAACGGCGACATGCACCCCGAGCTCACAATCCTCTCCGGTGACTATGACTTCGACGCTTAACTTATTTGCTATCCGTGTGATAACTCTTCTATCACTTGTTGGAGCATCTGCAAAAGTAAAAATGGAGTGGCCGTTTAAATCGACTCGCTCCCCTGCTTGAGATCCATCGCCTGGTCCAGCATCAAAATAGTTAACCTTAACCGTACCTGAAGTACCCAAATCCTTATAATAAACCGTGGATAAAAGGCTATTTCCTCCAGGGTTTCCGATCAATAACGTATGAGTTCCTACAGAGAAAGTCTGAATAGGGATGATAGTTTTTTGTTCGTATAAACCAATCCTTGTTGCGTCAGACATTTATACCTCAAAAAACTAATATGACAGGGAGATTTTACCTCCCCATCATACACAATCATCACCCCTCTAGGAAACGATTACAGCGGAATGTTGAAACCATAAACAACGGAAACCTCGTTTGCGCCTTGGGTATGGCCTTTGAAGTCCAACCGTTGGTAGGATGCCAACAAAGTACGGTCATCCTTAGGAAGATCTTGCATCATCTTGACCTGGATTGCTCGGCGTTGGCCAAAGTACCAGCGAGAAGTATTGACCAAGATTAAACCGGCTTTGTTAGAGACAAGACCGTCATAAACACCTGCCGTTGCGTTAAGATCTTCACGCATATATTGACTTTGAATCAGCGGGATCCCCATGTAGGAAGCTGTTGCTCCTTTGAGGATTGTCGCTGCTGCTGGCCCTGCTTTATCTACTGTAAGGATCTCATCAAGAGCCAAGAATTGGGTGTAGACTGCTGGTCCACAGATCCACATGAGGTTGGCAGGATTTACGCCAAACTTTTTCATACGAGCTCGCATCGTGCGGAGCTGGGTCTTTGTGAAAGCTGCGCCAAAATCTACCGTTGCGCCGTTCGCACTGTTGGCAATCGATTGGCGTCTTAAACCCTTCCAAACTTTCTCAGCAACATCAGCGCCAAGAGCTTGGGTGTCAGAGTCAATGTGAGTACCGTCATCATCGCCGTTAATTGCAGCTGCTTCCACAGCTCTGTATTGTTCAAGAATGACCTCTTCTTTGGCTCCAGCTAGGAAGTCAGGAGCGCTATCCTCCTGTAATTCCTCAGGAATTTCCTGATATGACGCGAGCTTCACGGCGTTGAAGTCTATAGTTGTGGTCCCCCAAGAATTGGCCGTCATAGACGTATTCTCGGTGGCCTTACGAGCCTTGTTGACGTCCTTCTTGACTGGTTGTTTCCAAGGGTTGGTAGGCATGGTCACGGTACGAAACCGTTGTTGCAAAACAAAATCTAGTTCATATTCGGCGATGAAGTTTGAGCTTATGCCGGTTGGGATCCACTCTAAACCGCCCGATGCCACTCCCGTACCAAACGCCTTGATCATAGGAACCAGGGTATTTTTAGCGTAATAGGAATCTTCGACGCCTTTGACAGCGGCGGTATAATCCTGATCTTCCGTCTTGCCAATCCGGTCAAGTGGTTGGCCTTTCCATTGAGCGATCCAGCGAGAAACATCAACCGTGGTTTTCAGGTTTTTCACGATGCTTTTCAGCTCAGGAGCGACATGCTTAAAGATCGGGGCTCCAGTGTTCACCTTGATCAATTGAGCAGGGGAGGAGCATCCGAAAGCTTTCAATGCCCGTTGTTCATCGGAAGTGGAGCGATTGCCATAAACAGGATTGCTGATCCAGTTTGCTTTTTCGGTTTCAAGTTCGGTCACTTTTTTCTCTGCTGCTACGACTCGATCTTCAAACTTCTTCAGATCTTCAGCTAAACTCTCTTTTGTCACTGCCGCCATATTAGGTCTCCTCCGTGAATATTTTTAATAGCCTAATTTTTTTAATCGTTGGTTTAAATTATCTCTGTAATTGGTCAACATTGCAAGAGTCTGTGTACTTTCGACTTCATTATCTTCTCCAGGCTCTTCGACCGTGGATTCTTCTTGCTCAAGAGCTGCTGCATTGTCTAACTTCTGGCTCATCTTTTGTACTTCTTGAATAAGCGTTGTGAGCAGCATATTTGTCGTTTTAGCCACAACCATCTCTGCTGTGTCTTGGGTCGATTGAGCGTCCTGGTCGGCGGGAATTGACGACTTAACTTTGAGGCTTTTCTGCGCACTGGCCATGCTTAAAGCGTACCACGCCAGAAAGCCATAATCGAGCTTACCTAGCGCCTCTTGACATGCCGCTTTGGCATTGGTCCAAGCTGTCTCATCAGACACCCAGCTAGGCATAGCTCCACCCTCAGATTCTTCAACCGTTTTCTTGTCGGCTAGGAAGGATTCTTTGAGCTTAGAAGCGTCTGGTTTTGGCTCCTCTGTTGGGGTCTCTTCTGGCGGCGGTTCACCCTCGATTGCTTTGACTTTTTCAACCGCTGTAAAATATCCAGTTGCCCCGTTTTCTAGTACCTCACTTGTGAGCGTAGAAGGATCGAGTTCTGGGATATCTGCTTGCGTGAAAATGAAGCTCCCTTCAGTCTCTTCTACGACCCCCGTTTTGTAACCGCTTTCTTCGATGAAATCCTTCGCCATGTCTAGCTCTTCAAACATGGTTTTAGGCACTTCAACTTTTACTAAAACTGATTCGGTTTCCATCGCTTTAAATCCCCCGATGATTTTAGATCCAAACAATGTAGAAAAGGCTAACCAAATTTTTGGAGACATTCCGATATCGCCAGACATGGCAGCGTAAACTTCTTCCTTCTTTACCTTCCCGATCTTTGCCACGTTATCAAAGATTGCCTTACGGTCAAAATTAAGACCATGAATAGAATATAAATGCTTGGTTATGATAGCAGCCATCTCACAGTTTTTAGATATCAATCGTCTTTCTTCCAGGAACATCTGGCCGAAAGTATTGTTCTTAAACCGTTTTTGCATGGCCGAAAATATCGAGTCTTGGTTCATCGGGATTGGGACTATGCTTTGTTCGATAAGCTCCCATACCTTGATGACATGGATTCCATCGGCGTCCTTCTCGCCCCGCTTGGGATCAAAACCAATGGAAAAAGCTTTTAGGATCCCCTCTTCTACCAAGTCCCTAACTGCTGATATCTTCTCGGTTTTGCTGTTGGATATCATCCCTTTGGTGTAGATGCCGCTATCCTGGAGCTCCACTACCATAGACTTGCCTACTGGCATATTTCCAAAAGCTGGATCCTTACCATGATCAAACAGATAAACAGGATTTTTTTTGTAGTTGTCCAACATGCCGCCATGTGGATCTACCCTTTCGTTACCCCTATCCGGTACGTTCTTATTACTGAAACCCTCAATTATAATGCCGCCGTTCCGTGTGCTTTTCTTATCAAATTCGAATCCTAGATACTGCATGGTCATAGGCCCCCCGCTAATTCGTCTGGTGTTTGCGCTGCTTGCAATTCATTCTCTTTGACGTTATCCATTTCATCTTCAGGTAGCATAATCCATGTACACCTGCAATTGATTACATTGGCGGCGCTTCCTTCAGGAGCTCTAGGATATTGTAGTTCTTCTTTGCCAAACTTTCCTGAAACTACAAATGGTTTGTCATGGTCTACCGTTTGGCCTTGCATGTTGATATGATCAAACTGATCCGTAGATTTGTATCCCCTGACTCTATCATCGCCTGAATTCAGCCACATTTTCTTGAGCTTGGGGATAATCTTTGCAGCGTCTTTCATGGCTGCCCCCTGGCCCGCACTAACCGCCGATAGAGTCTCGGTCCTGGCTATCGTCCTGGCCCTATTGCCGACTGCTTTGGTATTGGCATCTGCCAGTAAATTCTTGGCTATTTCATCTATGGTTTTGTTTTCTTTTACTGCCCTTTCAATGATGACCATAGCTCTTTCTGTAGTCGATTTATTTAGATTTGCAAATGAAGTTAAACCACGTTCTTTTAGTAGCAATCTTCTTCGCTGCTTGTCCTTTTCTTTCAATGCCTGTAGCTCATCTCTGCTTGTTCCTCCAAATGGGATATCAAGACCAGCTCCATAGCCAAGCTCTAAAGCTGGCTTTAAATTGGTACTGTAATCTTCTCCCCATTCCTTCTTGCCAGTCTTGTCTAAAGTGGCTTGAACTTTCTCTTTAAGCTTCTCTTTATCCTTAATTTTAGCCTTGATTACCCATGATTTTGTAGATCCAACATGGTCTGATCTGAAGTAACTCCTTTGCTCTTCATATCCCTTTTCATCTGTCAAGTATTCTTTTGCCACCTTGATAATCTCAGGGTATTGTTTAGCGAATAAATCCAATGCCGCCTGGAACATTTTAGGCTCTGATTCGGCAACTACCTTGGAGATATCTTGCTCCCGTTTCTTAAACCAATCGTTGTTCTGCTTTAGGAATCTCTCGGCCTTCTCGGCATAGGGGCTTACCACGAGCTCCTCAGCGTCAAACTCCTTGGTTTCAGCGGTTTTATCTGCTGGATCTGGCTGTAGAGCCATGGAGAATTGAGGAAATTGTGGATAGGCTGGTTGCTTCTGCGATCCTGGTAAAGCGTCTCCGCCTTCTAAGGGAGCATCATTCCATACCGTATGCCGTACCTCGTTTAGAGTTCGGCTCGTGAGCATGGCCGTTGCAATGTCTGCCTTGGTCTTGTAGTCCTCTTGCAAGATATCGACATCGCTTAGATCAAACTCAAGGAAGTGATCTGGACCTAGCTCTTGTGCCCAGACTTTCGACAATGCCCCTGCAATCATTCTCATCTTGGGCTTAAGACTTGCTGCCCAGAAGTTTTTTAGCGCGGTCTTGTATTCTTCAGACCCTAAGGATCCTGTCTTCTGGAGTCCGACTTCGTGCGGTGGGATCTTAAGGATACTGATAATCGTTTCACGGTTTAGGATGATATGCTCTTTTAACTGCTGATCTGCAAGGGTATGGCTCGCAACTTGAGCCGTAACACCCTTGGGTATGATCATAGTACGCCGTTGATTCTTTCGCCCCGTGTAGCTCATTTCGATTGATCTTAGAAGCCTTAAAGCGTTCTGCTCATTCGATCCATCGCCCATCTGTAGGATCAAACCAGGCGATGCACCCTTCTGATAGAAGGCATTGAGATACTCTGTTGACCAACGGTTAAACGCCAAGACCCTTTGACCTGGGATAAATGGCGACATTCCCCAAACCATTGAAGAAGGATTTGGTAACCGAATGTGTGCGACATCGACGGGCAGGAAGGAAAACATTGGCCGCTTCTGCATAAAACCATATGAGTCAATATGGCTATAAGTCACATAGCGAGTTATCTTGCCATCTCGGTCAAAGTCAATTCCGATGTTTTCCACGGGGATTGGGAAGATCTTTTTATTGCCGCGCCAGTACCATTGTGGAGCGTTTCCAGTTAGGCAAAGGTCGGCTGCAATGTTGTACATCCACGAATAGTAATCTTGCATTTCATTCGGGTTTTCGATGACCTTTTGCAGCCAATGATCTTCAGCTGGTTGTACGCTAGTCTTACCGTTTTCAATCGTTTGCTTCATCACTCGGAGCTGCTGGCTAGAGATCTTTGAAGCGAGGAGATCGACGCAAATAAAGACCCAATCTTCACTTTGGAACAAGTGTTTTAGCTGCGCTGAATCCAGCGTCATCTGATCATCTGTGTTGAACTTCCCGTTCATTTCGCCTTGCATTACTTGCGCGAGCGACACCCCCTTAGAACTATATTCTATGATATCTTTTATCGTACTTTCGTAACGCATAATGTCATGTTCAATCGTCATCTGCTAGGTCCTCTGTGAACAAGGGATCGAGATTCTCTAAGACCTTAACGTCAAAGCTATTGTTACGTATTTTTAGGCAAGCATACCAGGCTAGCATTAGACCTGTTACAAGGTCGTCATGTTCACCTTTCGGCGCGCTATAAAACATCATTCCTAAGTTGTTAGATCGTACCTCGAAAGAGCTGAGTTCTTCAAGCATGGTTTGGTAGTTTGGGATGATGACTTCTTTAGACTCAAAAGCGTTCATAAGCAGGGCTACCATTTCAGCCTTATTTGTGTTGTTAAAAGTGACACCGTAATAGTCGCATCCAATGTCCTCTAACATCTCATCAAGCGCCACCCCTACACCCGTCTTATCGTGCATCAAAAAGCACACGTTTTTGAAGCATTTTAAGAAGGTTTTAAGGCGCAAAATTTGTAGTTTATAAGCAACATTCCGTTGTCTCCTTATGCCTACTACTCTACCGCTTTTAAGACATATTGCTACTGTCACAGCGAAGTCTAAAGTCTTCGCCCAATCGACCCCTATCACAACATCGGAAGTTAGTGAATCTTCATGCACCCACATAAGCGAATCGGCTTCATCTGGGTTGATTTCTTCACCCTCAATGCAAGCATTTATGTTGGTGAAAATGCTTCCTTCGTCTAAGAATTCTGCAAGGTAATATTGTCTAAACAGCCTATCAATTAAGGTTCGTTTTGCGAAGTCGATTGACTCTTGCGGAACATACTTATTGTCAGAAGTAGGCGCAGTAATAAAGATAGATTCGGGAGTTCTATTGTGCTTATAAGCCCATTCCATCCTTGCCTTGGCATCCATGGCTTTGTGATAAAAATGGTTCTTCCCCAACGGCGTAGACAGATACACAATCGGCCCTTTTGTAACCGTTGTTGTGGTCCGGCAAGCTGCATAAACCAATGGTTTTAACTTGGCTGCTTCATCCAGGATATACCCGTCTACTGCCTCCCCCTCCAAGCTTTCGGGTTCCTGGCCGTGAAAGCATTGCACCTGGGTATCAAGGTGAGGGAAGTTCACGATCAAGTTTGATTCGTTTAGCTTGGTGTATGGCGATCCAGGCAACATCCGTTTTAGATATTTGAATCCGATACGAGCCTGGGAATAAATGGGGCTTACCCATCTAAACAATTTTTGTCTACGCAAAGGAGCTGCCACAATGATAGCACTGGCTCCCGACAAGCTCTTGCCGTATTTCGTGCCACAGGCTACCACGATCTCTTTCACTCCTGGCGTGATAAAAGCTCGCATGATCTGCTCTTGGCTTTTACTGTGTGGTTCAGGTGTTTGAATCTCCAGGAACAAGTTCGGCCTCCAATACTTCTTGCTCGCTTTTTATGATTTCGCCCTGCTTGCCGATGCGAGTCCGAAAGATTATGCCCTCGATTGCCTTTTCGTTGGGGGCTCTGTCCTTCCCAGCTCCCGAAACATATTCAGCCATGAGAGGAGCCAGGACTATCTTTGCCGCTTCGATTATGTCCTTTTTGCTTGTCATATCGTCTTGGATGATATGAATCAAGGCTTTGATCGCTACCGATTGGGCTCTTTTCAAAAGCTCTGAGGTAGTTCCGAAATGCTCGTTTATCGCTGCGATAAAGTTTTTTTGTCTACATCTATAATTAACCGTATGTAGATTTGCGCCAATAGCCTTGGCGGTTTCAGTGAGTCCTGCCGTTGGATTGCTTACCTTGTACTTAAAGATAAGCTTGTCCAGCGTATCAAGCTTATGCTTGTCCGGTATCGTTGTCTCAGTCATTTTATACCCAATAAAAAAAGTGATAATAATAAATTATTATCACCTAATCTATGGATACGCTACAAGTTATACCTGTCTAATTTTTCAAAGCCTATGAATAAATGAGCAGGTTTCAATCGTCTTTGATTTCAGGCACTCGGTCTTCCGATCCTGCTCCTTCGTTCTCTCACATTGCAGGGTAGCCAGAATCATCCAAGTTATAGTTATTTGAGTTAGATTAAATCGGATAGTCATCCTTTAGCCTTTCTTATTCCATTCGATCTCTGATTTCAAATGGGCAAACTTGCCACAGACCCACCTTTTAAATTCAGGAAAATCTTCCCTATCGTTGAGCTTGTAACGATCATATTCTAGCAACTCGCCCATGATCTCGCTGTAATAATCGGTGAAAATCCTGGCTTTATCATCTTTGGACTCTTCAAACAAAGGGCTCAATTTTTCCTGGCCGTTTACGTTATGTCTTTCTGAGTCTGAATAAAAATTAATATAGACAACCTCCTCTTTCTTAAAGCCTTCAAAAAGCAATTGTTGCCTAATTTTTTCAACCATTTCTTTCTTGCTCTCAGCTTCGCCACGTTCCGGCTTATGAAGCTCGCCAAGTCCGTATATGTAGACTCTAAAATAGAATTTCATGGGTTTCCTCAATGATTGTTATCGATCCGAAAATAACAATTCCCTTCTTTTCTTGTCCCACTCCATAACTTTTAACAGCAATAAACTACGACACTCATTAATTCCCTTTGTTTCAAAGTCACCAAGTATAATCGTAATTTCATAATTTAGTTCCAAAGCATTTTCAATGACCCACTCTCTTAAATCCATATCAACCATCATAGTTCAACCTCGATTATATATAGATCATAGCATCCCATTTCGTCTGGTTTCGTTTCGTATCTTGTCTCGAAATTCCCGTATAATGCCTTTTTAAGTTTTAAAAAAGCCTCAACGTCTTCAATCCTTTCGTAAGCTCCTACTGAAAGCCGAGATCCTGGAAATGAACCACCATAGACATATCTAGACTTAAAAATATGGTAGAGCATTTTATGTAACCTCATTCATTTTTTTATGGACTACCATTATTTTTATGTTTGCTAAAATGGATAAAAATAAAATTATCAATATCGGTAGGATTGAAAAAAATATTATCAATATCATAATATGCCAGTATTTTAATAAATCTATGAAACCTCTCAATAGGGTTTACTCCCAATCAAGCTCAAATATTTAACGCCTGTCGTCGATCCACTCTTTGAGCCCCTCGATAACCTCATCATCGATATCGTGGAGAACACTTTTTGCATAAAGCCAATCTTCGCTTTGGAGCTCTTGCAAAGTAAAATTCGTAAACAATATCCATTCAGTTCCATCGTAATACTCCAAATAATCGCCAATCGGGTCAAGTCTAACTCTGATCTTCAATCCGCTATCTTTGAGATATATACTCCTACCCCTTGCGTTCTTTATCGCTTCTAGCAAGTTCATCTTTGTTTCTTTCTATAAAATATTTTGTAAGAAACGAACTTATAAAAAAAGGAATACAAAATAACAATAGACATAATCCAACCATTCGAAGTGTATTATCTACGACAAAAAATTCACTCACCTACCAACCCCTCTCTCTCTGCCGTGAGCAATTCCATATAAGCCAAGATTGCGGCCAGCTTTTCCTCCGGCTCGTAAGATCTGAGTCGTTTGATTAACACTGCAAAGATAATGGCATCCCTTTCTTGCTGTGTTTTATTTTCTAGCAAGACATTGATAGCCACCGCTACATCAACCAGATCGGTTTTACTCATAGTCTTTCCACATTTTATCTATAATGTAATAAGTATAATTAGCCATCGAATCAAAGATATCTTCTAGCCCTTTTGATTGATTCCTAGTTGCCATGTATTGTGTAAGCTCGCGTTCTATTATCGATACATTTTTGAATGGCTGCTGTGTCGTTTCGCTCCAAAACTCCGACAAAGCACTTTGATATAAATTGGGATCTTCAACCGTGAAATCGACATGAGTTGCTGAATGAGCTTTTAACTTTAAAGCTATCTCTCCTTCTAGCCTGAATCTAAATATCTTTTTAACTTTTACAAGTTCCTGGCTATCAAAAAAGCCTTCCATGTTTGCGTACCATCCATCAAAAAGTCTATCAGCCAACTTTTTCATTCTTCGCCTCATCAAGCAGTTGTCTAATAGTCTCACTCCGAGACTTTAACTTCCTCCTTTTTTTGATCTTATCTAAAGCTTTTATGTGTGCTTCAGATAGCGTGAAGCTAACATTGGTAACAAACTCACCATCGACAACCCTATTGTTCATTTTTTTTCTTCCTTTTCTAGCTCAAAGTGGACATCAATTTTATATAGATCATAACATCCAATGCTATCTGGCTCAGTTTGATAAAAAGCACAACCTACATATCTGTGCATTACTTTTCTTTTTTTTAAAAATATTTTAACATCCTGAGATCTTTCGTAACGCGCTACGGCTTTCCAATGACCTTGAAAAATAACATTATGCTCACATTTCGTTTTATAGATCGTGTAGTAGCACTTATCTTTTTTCATCACTTTTTACCTTTGCACATTTCTCAAGATAATCATCGACCCATGGTCCGTTAGTCCCTTGTTTCATCATTTTTTTGATAACTTCCTCTAGCGTGTATTTTTTAAAATCAACGACTTGGTAATGATTATGATAATCCTGTATCGACATGACAAATATTATTCTGTGTGGGACTCCTTTAATATTAACCAGACCAAATGCTAAGGTCTCCTGTTCAATTCTATGCTCTAGCCAGGCATGAGAATACAAAGACCCATCTTGCATTGTGCAAATTCCATGAACCAAAAAATATTCGTCTCCTTCTGGATTCAAGAGCATATAATCTGCCGTATCATCAAAGCAAGAGCCTGTAGGGAATATCGTGTCTTTATCAATGTTCATGATCATGATCCCTTTTACACCAACCAAAAAATGACATATTCATCTTTATCTTTTCTCTAAGACTTTTGCCGAGCTTCAAACAATTTTCTGGGCTAACAATTGTCATAAAAGGATCTATACCATGCTGAACTCCAATTCCAATCAGCAGGGATCTAATGCAATCTTGATAAAACTTTTCACAATCTGCTACCGTTGGATCTTTAATTATCATTTTCGTCATCCCCATTTTTTTTTCTAAATTGAGTCAAGCGCCATTATTTTCCTGATCTTGGTAATCGTGTTGGCCTTCCCCACTACCTTATTTGTCGCTACGTTTCGGCAAGTCCAGACTTGCAAAACCAAGACTGTCCTTACCAATTCGTAGCGCTCGCACTCGGAGCGATAAAGCCCCTTTTTAACCAAGTTGAATTTCACGCCGCCACCATTCTGATCAGCCAAATGCTTTTTTGGTGCTTGTGGTCGGAGATTGTTACAATGCCTTTTTCGCTCAGTGATCTAGCAGCGCGGCGCATTGAAAAAGTGTCAATCGAGCAAAAGCCAAGGGATTGGTAAAACTTGATTTTTTTGAGGAGCTTTAATTCTGTCTTGTTGTATTTCATTGGTTTTATCCTTTGCGGCGGGGGCTTCATTGCCCTCTCTTGAAACCAACAATATTATCTTTCACCATTCCCGTCAAGTGAAAAATAATATTATTGTAACCAGTAATAAAGACAAAAGAAAAGACGGCATCTCATAGAAATGCCGCCGCCGCTAGAATGGGTATTAAGAGATCTTGTCAGATTTAAGCGGGAGGAGCAACAGGAAGCACTTTTTCCTTGACTTTGCCAAGCTTTCCATGGCTCCAAACGAAAGGAAATAGCAGTAACGAAGCAGCAACTACGAGAATAACAACACATGCCGAACCTAAGCTTTTGATTTCCGCGCCCATAATAATATCCCCTTTAAATTAGTTTAAGGTATATCTTAGCAGTTTGGAGTATTATTTCAGCGTTTTTTTGCATGCGTTCGGGGAGTAGATCATAAGGTATTAACCACGGGTTTGTTTTCGTCGTTACGTTTCTAATAAACCCCCGCTTCCAACCATCCGCGACATAAGCTTTAACATAGATATCATGCAATGAAATGGCGTCAGCATCGGGATTAAGCTCAACGAAAGAAACTTGCTTAATGACTATATCTCTATCAAGTTGAGCCAGATTATTCCAATTTGTGACACCGCCAGTATCCGACAATCTTTGAAACTGCGCGAGGCTTGAATAAGCTAATATGGCCACTTTATCACACCCGTATTGCATAAGAACTCTAGGCCTTCTTCGCAGTCGCTCAGATTAAGTCCACATCGGCTTTCTTGAGCTTGTTTGCACGTTGCTACCTCGCCACTTTGGAGCTCGTAGATGCCGCTTTCCGGCATCGTCTGACAAGCCGCCGCACCAAGACAAAAACCAATGATCAAAAGCTTACTTTGGTAACCACTTTTTTTTCGAGAACTCGCCCTTTAATGATCGTCGCGTCCTGGAAGTCCTGGGACTCCATTTGAAGGCGAAGTTCGCGCTTAGTCTTGGCATGTAGGATGCCGCCAGCAGTTACAGCTAGGAATCCAACATTAACTCTTTTCTTCGCGCCGGTAGTCTCAGCATCGCTCATCTAATCGCTCCTCAAAATTGTGTTGTATGTCTCCCAAAAAGATGACGTAGGGGAGCCATAAAGTCAAACTTTTTCGTCGTTTTATTTATTATAAAAGTTATGTTGGGAATTTATAGCAACATAATTTTAATAGATATAAATTTTACCCACTTTTAAACAAAAAAACTTTAGACTACAAATCGCCGACGACATTGATTTGATTGAGTTACTACACGTTTTTTTTCTTTGTAGTCGCGTTGTAGTCTCTAATTCCCCAATGATTTCATAGGCTAGTCCTATAATAACTACAAAACTACATATATTTATAAATATATATATAAGGCTCTCTTTTTTTTCCTCTCTCCATAAAAAAAAGCCACTCTATGAGT
>JBEANW010000535.1:0-7758 GCA_041165225.1 Cyanobacteriota bacterium
GGCTATAACATCGGTATTGCTGGCATTGACAAAGGCATAGGCAGCAACGGCTAAAAGGAGATAGCCCAATAGGTTATAAATAGACAGGTTAAGAATTCGCTTCATCACAGTTCACCAAGATTGGTCTTCTGTTACTGTCTTAGTCTATTGGGTGGGGTTTGGGTGTAATTTGAGTTCGGGTAGGGCAAGAAAATTATTCTTTTCTGCGTTTTTCTTTAATTTTTATTTGTAGACCATCAATCTTTAAAATAACATTGGCAGTTGTAAGAATAAGATCCTCCAAGTGAACTTCGACTATTGTATTAAATAATTCTTTATAGGCAGATTCCAAGCTTTCTTCAATAATCAAGTTCATAGAGCAGTCAGCACCATTTTGTTGAATTTGATAGTTTTCATTATTTAGTTCTTCTGCAAATATATTTTTAATCCGTTTTATTGTTTCAGTTTCCCAAATTACTTTTTTACTATAAATAAAATGGGATAGATCTCTTTTTTGCAAATCAAAAATAGATTTAAAAGGGTAAATAATTCTTTTATCTATTGTTCTTCTTTCTTCTTTTCTTGAAACAACAACTAAATGTTTGGCAATCGAACTAAACAACAAAACCTTACGATTCTTATTACCTTTTAATCCAAATTTTTCGTAAATATTTTCAAGATGATCGTCAACTGTACGACGTGTAATATCTAAAAGTTTACCAAGATCAGTGGAATCAATAGTATTATTGTCTCTGATTGCATAAATTACCCTTTTTTGTGTCTTGGTACACTTTTTAAAATTAGATTTAAAAGTTTCTGAATCTGAAGAAGATTTGAGCATATCTTTTCTGTGGCAATTGATTTGTGATGCATCAATAGATACACCACAATTTTTTTACTAACTAGCAATTTGATCTCTGCGCTCTGAATTAATTCTACGTTCTGCTTGCATAATATTAAAAGAATCGGCAAAGTATTCTGTAATTGCCTCTACACCGTATATTAGAGGCAATGATTTTCCTAACTGTATTTTACAGCTAATTATTTCAAGAGAAAGATTAATAGCTTCTTCTGCATCTATTTGGATATTATCAATTTTCCGAGTAAAAATGTACTTTCTCAATGCTTCTACTAATGACTCGCGAAATTTTTCTCGAATACTAATTCTGACTTCTAAAGGAAATTGTTTATCCCAACTATGTAATCGATAACATGAAAAATAAATTTCAGTGACTAAACGACGGTTGAGATTTTCTTCTCGACGACGTTTTTCACATCCACGTCTTTGCTGAGTTCTGTTCTTGGGAACGTTTAATTGTCGAGACTGTTGACGAGGCATTAGTAAGTTTAAAATTATGGCAATCATAACTCCGCTCCTTTGTTATGTGTTATTTCCAGTTTAAAAAATTACCTCACTGACTTACATCGTAAATATGAGAGATTTATTGTAAAGAAATATTACGAAGCAATTTTAGTTTAACTTCATTTTTGATTACCTATATAATACTTTCACTTCCACTGTTCCCACTGCATACTGCTCCTTCAAATAAGCGATCGCTCTCTCCAACTCACAATAATTCAACTTCAAACTACTCCCCACCAACTCAGCCGTAACCATCTGATTCGGCTCGACAGCTATCTTGACATCTTCAGGAAAATCTACCGCCAGTTCACCATTCAAATAAATCTCAGCCCCAGGATAAGTCTGTTGTAATTCTTCGAGTTGGGCGATCGCTTCTTCATCATCAAAACTAATATTTTTAATCTCAGTCTTGGCAGCTTCCCCCACGGTAGTACTCACCTTACTCGTAATAATCTGTTCACCAGTTTTATAAACACCTTTGCCGTCGCTGACTACAAACTCATTACCCTCATTGCCGATGATTAAATACTTGCCATCTGCACTAGTGCGATCGCTTGCCCAATAACCTGTAATGTTGGCGTATACCTGATGAGTACTAGCATTTTGGTTATACAGTTCAATAACTCCATCTTTCAAACCGAGACTCTGAGAGACTTTCTGAGATATCCCCCCACCGTTAGACAGATAGATTCCGAAACACAGAAGAGCGATCGCTATACCTAAAACCCATAATTCACCAGCCCCACCAGTTTTTAATCTCCGTCGAGGATTGCTGACACTGATTGCCCACACAGGCTCAGGATAGAACAATTGTACGCCTTGCTTGGTGAAGGTATCGGAGAAACAGGATAGGAGATGACCTAATGGTAGGGCGATCGCCGTTTTGATATCTCCCAGAAAGTAGCCGATGCTGATTGATAAGACTGCGATCGCAGCAGTAGCTAATAAACAATGGGTAATGGAGCGATGGGGAAATCTATCCTCAATCCAGGAGCTAATGGGAAAGAAGATTTTGCCGATGGTGCTAGTTGTAGTGTCTAAATCGGGAAGCTGAGAGCCAATGACGGCTAGACCCAAGGCTAGAGGGTTGGCAGTGCCGAGGATTAAGGATGTTCCTGCTGCTGCAATAGCACAATGCGTTACGCTCATCATAGGCGGTCAAGAGTGGAGTTACTTCACCAGTTTGGATTTGGTTAGAGCGATCGTCGGTTATTTGGCTCACTTATTTCTTTAATTTTCAGTTAATAAGACCTAAAAAGTTCAATAAATCAGTAATCATCTATTAACTTTTTCATATCTAACACCCAAGATATATATTTAGAAATCTCACACTTTTTAAACCCGCCCGTAATAGTTAAAACTACATTCTCTATGACTTGCTCTACAGACATTTGGGCGTTATAGGCTACCTTTAGTAACTTGCTGTAGATTGCTAGAGATAGTTCTATTTTGGTATACATTTCTTCCTTTTTTACAGGCTCTGGATAGAGGAAATTTTTGATTCTGGCTGCTGTCCTTTTATGAGGTTCTAGTTCAGCTAGGACATCTCTCCATGTATGAACCAGATCTGAGCCTGAAAACTCTTTGAGCATTAAAGCACTACTCATATTGTTGGGTAACTCTGAAGACACAAATCCAGCCGACATCAGTTCACCAGCGATACGGGATGCTTCTATATAGTTATTGACTGAATATACAGACTTACCAAGTACTTCCCTACAATACTGTTCAAAGCTAGAGTGAGTTTTCTTATAGAGCTTCTTAAACTTGATGGTTGCATACAAATATCCTTGGCGTATATATGCCAAAGTATCCAGTTTTAACAAACGTTCTATTTCAGAAAGATCTAGATCCAAGCGTTTGTCATCGATATCTGTAATGCTTTTTAAAATGTCTACTAAAACGGGATCTGAAATTTCGATATCAGGGTTTTGATATAAGGCGGTAAAGGGATCGAGGGTGTAGCCTTCAGGTAACTGATATAAATCTTTCATTGCTGCCTCTGTTATTCCTAAATTATTTTTGGGAATTTGAGACAACCATTTCTGTGTTGTGCTAATCTTTAAATACCACTTTTTGGATTAGACACACCTTTATGGTTGTTTTGTCTCAAATTGTAATTAACCGCGATCTCTTAATTGAGGTGGCGGTTAGTTGCATTTTAGACCATCTTTGGGTCAATGTTCTAGTTTATGAATTTATATAGGTGTAGTTTAACGCTATATATTTTATAATCATTGACATAATATATAAAATTTTATATATATAGAATATAAGCTAAAAATTTTCTGCACTAAAAATCATGGCACTTAAATTCTACGAAAGTCCCTTTCACGCAACAGAAAAACCCGAACTTGCTAGTAAATCAGTTTTAAAAGCTGATATGACAATCATGATTCGAGATATCATCGAACAGCAAGGTTGGACGCAAAAAGAAGCTGCCGAAAGATTAGGAGTTACTCAACCTCGCATCTCAAATATAGTCAAGGGCAAAATTAATAAATTTACCTTAGATGTACTATTCTCCATGCTGGATGAGCTTGGATTTAGAGCAGAGTTTACTTTCGGCAATATTGAAGAAGCCTCAATTAAGATTCAGAAAGTACCAGCACTAGCATAATTACCGTTTCTTTTTCATTTCTCTAAGTTCAGATTGCAATTCCTTGTATCTCAGTTTTAAAGTATTCATTGCTTTTCTATCGACTCCATTAGTTGTTTTTGTAAAAGAATGCAAAACGATAACAGCATTCATAAATTTAGCAATATATACGCATCTGAAAGCAGGACTACCATTGATTTTCAGTTCAATTACTCCAGCCCCGATACCATTTAGCGGTTCAATGTCCAAAAACGGTTTTTTATTATCCTGTACCGCTCTCAAGCTAGTACCAAATTCTTGTTGAACTTCTTTGGGCAAAGCTTTGTATTCTCTTTCTGCTGCATCGCTAACAAAAGCAAAGTTTTTCATTTATATTTTCATTTGATTCATCACTATAAGTTTGTACATTTTTATTCTCACTGCCCCAACCTCTTCCTCGCCCCTCTAACATTACCCAACTGCTTCAATGCCATCGCGCTAACCAAACAAACACCACCAGTAATATACAAGCCCTTATTCCCTGTTCCCATCCCAATAAACCTAATTACGGCAAAACTAAACAGCATGGCAATAATCACGGGCATAATCACCACATAGTTCGTATGTTTTGGTTTATCCTGCTTAATTCCCAGCTTCTCTTGTTTGATAATCTTCCTCGCCAGCATGGGATTTCTACCAGCCAACGGCTGTAATTCAGCCAGACGAGATATATCAATCTGTAGCCCTTGTCTTTGAGCTTCGGCTGCCATAACTAGGCGAATGTGGGCATCACTGGGCAGTGACAGTTCAATCTCTAACATATCGAGAAAGATATCCTTACCAGGATTAGCCACGGCAAAACAGACGACTTTAGCCCCAGCCGAAATCATGTCTTCAATCCAATAGCGAATTGAAGTAGTTAACCTTTTAGCTTCGGGAAATATAAGTAAGGTATCTTCTCCAGCGTTTTCGAGTATTTCTTGTTTGAGAGCATCAACAGTTAAAGGTCGGTTCTGTTCATTTTCAGTCGGACAATCCAACTGCATAGCGATCGCAATAAAGAACTTCTTAATCGAACCCTTGTAGGTAGCGATCGCACTATTAAACTCCCCCGACATTGACCCATGCAGAGCTAGGGCAAAATCACTTTTACCCGTTCCCGCTTCACCCAGAACTATGACAGAATTTCCAGCAGCGATCGCCTGACCAACTTGTTTGAATTCAGAGCTATGTTTATCTAACTCCGAACTTCCCGACTGCTGCGGTGTTGGGCTAGTAGTTGAGTTGCGATCGCTGCTGGGGTGAACTTTGGGTTAGCCACCTCACGGGCGATGTTCACCTTTTCCTGTAAGTCAGGGGATAAGTCATCAAAGCTCATTTGACTAGCCAACTGAATCTTAATCAAGTCCTTCATCGCCATGCCACGAGCAGCTAATTCCTCCGCTTCTCTAAGGATGTTTGAATCAAGTTGGGCTGTAGGTTCTTGGCGATTAATGTAGATTTCATTTTCGGCTTCGCTACTATCAGAAACCATTTCATTACTATCATCAACCTTGACGATTGAATTATTCTCAAAACCGTTACGCTTTCCTGTCTCAATAACGTAATTTCTTAAGGCTCTAATTCTATCCGCTTGTTCGATTGTGAGATAACATTTACCCTCAGAATCTTTCTCTGGAGTGATGTCTAGATAGCTTAGGTCTTTGTAATAGGCATCTTTTTTAATACCAAGTTCAACCATCAACTCGTCGGGGCGGATGGAATTATCAGGTGCAGAATTCTGGGTCATAACAGCAAATTTATGTAAAAAAACTTTTTTTCTTATGTACATAATATGAAAACTTCTCACAATTTTTTATGACCCGTATCACAGAATTCGCTACCGAACCCCAGAAACACCCCAAACTGACATGATTAATTTTGTAGTCTTACAAATTACTTAGAATGCGATCGCCTTGTTGGGGTGAAAATGGCAGCTAGATATTTAGGTGGTGATGGGAGATAGCTGTGAGTTAAACGCGATCAAGATGAATGTCTAGTCTAGATAGCAATTGCACTACAGAATGTAACTTACCAGATAATCTTTACTGCTGCTGTGGCTGTTAGCCCTTGTATTTATTGGATTTCAATTTCCCATTAACCTATTAACTTTTTAACCCTTAAAGGTATTAGATGTTTATAGGTTTAAGGTTTATTAGTATTAACTGTTTAACCTTTTAAGGTATTAAGTTATTAACGGAATAAACTATTAAGCTTTTAGATGTTAATGGGTTGTTAGGTTTAAATGATTAACGTAGTAAGGTATTAGACCTTTTCTTGGTGCAGTCCTAAAGGATACACCTTCGGATATCGCTCATAGGGGAAACCCCCAAGACCGCGGACGCGAAGCTAATCCTTTAGGGCTGCACCGCAATAGGATTTTATTATGTTAAAAATTGCCGTTTTCAATTTCAAGGGGGGTACAGGGAAAAGTACCACTACCCTCAATCTAGGGGCGAGTCTGGCTACCTCAAAGCGCAAGGTATTGTTAATCGATTTGGATGGACAGAGGACACTAAGTTTTGGTTTGGGTTTAGATGGCGATGCGCCTACAGCAATGAATTGGTTGAGTGATGGTGAAGTTCAACCCCTAGAAACTAGGACTAAAAACCTTTGGTTGATACCTGGAGACATTGGAATGTTTCAGCTACAGGCTGATGCGGATCTATTTACTCCAGCCTTATCATCCTTGACTGGATTTGATATCTGTTTGATGGACTGTCCTCCAGGTTTGGGTATTGCTTCAGTACAGGCGATTTTAGCCAGCGATCGCGTATTAACTCCCGTCATCGGTGAACCAGCAGTCTTAAAGGGATTATCCGAAGCAATAGAGCTAATCAAAGGAGAACGCCCTGATGTTCCCATCGATGTCGCTAGAGTCAGATATCGCTCTCAACTGGTCATCACGAGAGAAGCTGACAACCTACTAACCGAATCAGCAGAGGAATCAGGCTATACCCTATTTAAAACCCTCATACCAGAAAACATCGCCGTCGCTGAAGCGATCGCCCAACAAATACCCGTGATCGACTACGCACCGCGATCGCCTGGGGCAAAAGCGTATAAGGCACTAGCTAATGAATGTGTGAGGTTGTGGAAATGAACGACAAGAGAATGGGCGGAATGAAACTGGGTAACTTCTCTGGTATCAAAAAACCCTCAACAGAACCCACTAAAGCATCAGAGCCAGCACCAGCGGACGGGCGCGGTCTTGGGGGTTTCCCCCATGAGCGACCCGTTCAAGAAGAAGCTCAAATTGAACCTGAAGTAAAGCCAACTGAACCAAAACCTGTCAAAACCACTAAGTCAGAGGCTAAAGCGGGTGTGGAACATGCGCCGTACAACGACGCGTTTCCACCCGCTAAAGTTGTTAAAAAAACTCAGGCTAAGGAACAATTGGTCACGGTGAATATCAAAATCAGAAAAGACCAAAAGGAATGGCTCACAGATACCGCCAGCACTGTACGGGATAACAATACTGACCCAGTAGCACCGTCAGAGAGAGTTTATCCGCAGCATCTTATTGGAGTGGCGATCGACTTTTTGGAAGCTGCGGGTATTGATTGGGGTGAAGTGAAAAATTTAGAGGAGTTGAGGGAACAATTGAGTTTATAAATGTAGATTACTGACCTTTACAAGCAAAAAGGTTAATTTGTTGATCTATTCAAAATATACATCAATTAGGATTTTTGTTGAATAAAATGGCAAATACTCAAATAGTTACTGATTCTATTAGTAAATCAATACCTTTGATTCTTGGTGCATTATCAGGAGCTTCTATTACCGCATGGTTTAATCG
>JBEANW010000536.1:0-6391 GCA_041165225.1 Cyanobacteriota bacterium
GAGTCAGCTTGGTCTCTTCTGGTTCTTTGGCTTGAGCTTCGCTATTCTGACTAGCTTTATCTGGAGAAGCAGAACAACTAGCAATTACTCCACTAGCGACTAGTCCTGTCAACATCCAACCAATCAATTGCTTATTGTCAATCATGATTTGTGTGGTTTGCTTTACATGAGATTCAATCTTATACGAAAGTTAATTGAATTGCAATACATTCACAAAACATTCTGGTTAAATCTGAATTTAAGCACTAAAAAGCGATCGCCTGTTGTTTATTGAGGGCGATCTTACGGGGTGACAACAAAAAATTAAAAGGGCGTTGCGGATTAGGTAATGTCGAACAGAAGCTTACTATTTTTAGCTATAAGCTCTAGTTGCTAGTTGCTATAAGTTTGGGAGAAGCGAAAAATTCAGCAGAGTTAGACAGCATATGTTCGGTGAAGCTGAGATCGAAAACTGCCGACTCAAGACTAGCACCAAGTAAATCTGTGTGAGTCAGATCGACATCACTTAAGTTAGTTAGCTTGAGAGAAGCACCCCTGAGATCAGCGTTAGTCAGATCGGCTCGATTCAAGTCAGCATTGTCTAGGTTTCCTTTTGTCAATTGAGCCGACGACAAATTAGCTCGATATAAATTAGCACAGTTTAGATTAGCGTTTCTTAGTTGAGCCTCTTCTAGATTGGCATTGCTCAAGTTGCTATTGCTCAAATTGGCTTTAGTTAATCTTGCTTGGCGAAAATTAATGCCTCTTAAATCAGTGCTGCTGAGATCGACATCAATTAAAAACGTTAAATTAACGCCCGTCAATGAACTACCCTGTAGCTGCGCTCCTGTTAATCTTCCTTCTTGTAAATCTGCCCATTGAAGATTAGCTTGAGTTAAATTGGCTTGTCTGAGGTTGACCTGATACAACTTAGCACCACAGAGATTTGCCCCCAGAAGATTCGAGGCTCGAAGATTAGCATGGGATAGGTTTGCGCCACTAAGCCGGGCATTAGTTAGCTGAGATTTCACCAAAAAAGCCCCAGTCAAATTAGCCTTAGTTAGATCCGCCTGTTCGAGGTTTGCTCCACTCATTTTGGCAAAACTAAGATCCGCCCAATTAAGACTTGCCTCTGGGAAAGTTGAGTTGGTCAAAAAGGTTCGACTAAGATTTGCCCCGACTAAGTTGGCTCCTGTTAGATTAACGCCAATAAGCATTGTTCCTGATAGATCTACTCCCCTTAAATTTACTCCCGTAAAGTTCCGATAACCCTGCTCGTAAAATCTTAGTAGTTGATCTCTATTCATGATCTATCTTCACCTGCCTTGATTAGCTTTGATTCTTCGTAGACAAAGTGCGATCGCACTTTGGTGGCTATTCACCTTCCTGCATTATTACTTGTAATCTTTAAGGAAACTAGGGAATGATAACTTTTAGCTGAAATACGTTTTAATCTGTAACGATAAATTATTCCATCTTCACACAGATTATGGCTTTGATTATCAGCTAATGAGACAGAGAATAGATTTGCCCGTCAATTAATAACCGAGTAATTCCCTTCTCTTGGAGATGGTGGGAAGCTTTTTGCAGCATCTGACCATCAGGAACTTTAATCACCCGCTCACGACGATGAGAAAAGCGTTTGGCAATACGATGGTTGTCAAATACAGGAAGGGTTGTTTGGCTGGTTTCGCCATCGGGAATAGCCCCTAAATCAGCAAATTCAGCTAGAGGTTTGACGATTAACTCTGCGGAGCGATCAATCACTAGATAGCAAGTTCTGGGAAGGGAGGCTTGAGATAAAGGTAGAATTTGAACATTACTCAAACCCGCAGCAGGACTTAAGTAAGAAGTATCATCATCGTCGTCATCGTCTTCTTCATCGTCGTCGTCATCATCATCATTGATATCTTCTAGATCTTCCCCCAGCATTTCTCTAAGGGCGATCAGATCCATTTCGTCCTCATCATCTTCCTCATCATCTAATTCAAGGCGATCGCGTTTTAGAATCAGACGCTCACTCTTAGAAACAGTTTCCACCATAGATTTAGCAGATTTACTGCGTACTTTATCCAAAACCAGCTTGGCAGGTGCTGCTTCTAGTTCTAGTTGTGCTACTTCAACCTCTGGCATCTCTGGAGTTACATCTAGAATGGCTACCTCTTCCGTTTCAACAGTTTTTGAACGACGGCGGCGACGAGGCTTAGGTTCGTTTGCTGGCTGCTCAACCTGATCTGACAAGAGGTTTTGCCAGCTAGCTAATTCAGGTATGACATCATCATCAGCTACTACTTTTTTAGCTTTCTTGCTTTTGGTATTATGCTCTTGTGGTGCTTTTGATTGAGATTTTTTTTGCGCCTTTGCCTTGGATGGCTCTAAAATCGGCTCTTCTTCCTCAGACTTTTCCCCTCTGGGGGTGCGAGCTAAACGTTTCTGCTGAATGAGGTCTTCATACTCGACAGTGGACAGTTTATTTTTCAAAAAGCGGCTGATCGTAGAACTACTAACCTCAAAACTTTTCGCTAAGGTAGAAGTAGTTGCCTCAGAATTACGATATTCTTCAAGGATTTCTTGCTTATCGTCTTCGGTTAGTTTTCTAGGACTCATGCTTTCTCAATCAAACTCGCGTTAGTGTTGCTTTGCTTTTACTCAGGATATCAATTATCCCAGGCATATTGCTCGATCTTTGGGATCGATTTTAACCAGGAGCATCATTGTTTATCTTCAATAGTTTATCCTGTTGGGCTGAACTTAGTAACGTTAGCTACAGTCAAGGCGAGAATTGTCTCTTAAATTTCTTACATAAATCATTGATCTTCTAATTTCTCATCGCTGATAACTGATAGATTATTGAATGGTTGACATAAAGTTTAGTTAGTTTAGGATCAAAACTCAATGGTAAATATGCTTAAGCCCAATGCTGAACCAGCTTTACTGGTGTTGGCTGATGGAACTACCTATCGTGGCTGGTCTTTTGGTGCAGCAGGTACTACGGTTGGGGAAGTGGTATTTAATACGGGCATGACGGGCTACCAAGAGGTTTTGACTGATCCGAGCTACGCTGGTCAAATCATCACTTTTACCTATCCTGAATTGGGTAATACGGGAGTCAATCCTGATGATGAAGAATCTCCTAAGATCCAGGCTAAGGCGGTAATTGCCCGCAATATTACCGATCGCCCTAGTAACTGGCGTTCGACGCAATCCCTACCAGAGTATTT
Organism: Cyanobacteriota bacterium; assembly: GCA_041165225.1. Classification (GTDB taxonomy): domain Bacteria; phylum Cyanobacteriota; class Cyanobacteriia; order Cyanobacteriales; family Xenococcaceae; genus Waterburya. Next base: position 3,201 of record JBEANW010000536.1, read on the forward strand.
ACAACAGCAAAATATTCCTGGTATTTATGGTATTGATACGCGATCGCTAACTCGCAAACTCAGAGAATACGGGGCAATTAACGGCGGTGTTTCCACAGAAATACTCGATCCTGAAAGATTGTTAGATCTAGTACAGCAAGCTCCCGATATGACTGGATTAAATCTAGTTAAGGAAGTGACTACTGAGCAGATTTACGAGTGGTCAGAAGCAACCGATGCAGCATGGGAATTTGCCGAGGGTGGGAATACAGACCAGACCTTAACCGTAGTGGCGATCGATTTTGGCGTTAAGCGGAATATTCTCCGTCGTTTAGCGAGCTATGGATGCAAAGTAATTGTCGTTCCTGCCAATACCTCCAGCGCCGAAATTTTAGCCTACAATCCTGATGGTATTTTTCTTTCTAATGGCCCTGGCGATCCCGCAGCGGTTACGGAAGGAATTGCTGTGACTAAGGAATTGATCGCCGCCGAAAAACCTACTTTTGGAATTTGCATGGGTCATCAGATTTTAGGTTTAGCCCTTGGTGCCGAAACCTTTAAGCTCAAGTTTGGACATCGTGGCTTAAACCAACCCGCAGGTTTACAGAAGCAAATTGAGATTACCAGTCAAAATCATGGATTTGCGATCGCCGAGGAATCTTTGGGGGCAGATGTCGAAATAACTCACCTTAACCTTAACGATCAAACCGTAGCGGGGTTACGGCATAAAACCTTGCCCTTTTTCTCGGTACAGTATCACCCTGAAGCCAGTCCAGGCCCTCATGATGCGGATTATTTGTTCGAGAATTTTGTTAAGTTAATGCAGTCAGCAAAAACCTAATTTTCTATATTGGTTTCTAGATAATTGGCGATCGCTTTGGCAATTTCTACTTTCCCCACTACTTTTTGTGGAGCTTCCTCTTTGGTAACTAAATAAGCCACTTGTGCGCCTGTGGCTTGGTGTTCTTCCCCTCGATTGGCTACCACCATTTGATAACCTTGCTGCAATCTATTTTTGGCAATCTCAATTAATTCTTGATGGGCAATATTTTCTTGATACTTAAAGGTAATCATCTTCAAGCCAGGAAACTTTGCTCTAACTTCACTGACCACTTTTTTCGTTGGTATCAAATCAATTTTAGATAATTCACCGCTAGGAATTTTACCAGGAAATACTTGAACAGGTTGGTAATCAGCTACCGCAGCGGAAAAGATGCCGTAACGATAATCCTTTTGTAACTCGGTCATGACTTCAGTTAGATATTCATCGTAGGTAGTAACTAGCTGGTGTGGGAGATAGCCTGGGGGAGAATAACTACCCTGTCCATGAATTAGTTTTACATTTGCCCCTCGTAGATATAACTCTTCCGCGATACAAGCCCCTAATTTCCCTGTAAAACGGTTAGTTAGACGGCGGATATTATCGATGGGTACGGGGGTAGGGCCTCCCGTGACTAAAATGGGAATATCCTTGAGGGAAGATTGACTAACTGCTCGACAGACGGCAAAGGCGATCGCTTTTTCTTCGGGGAGATTGTTCTTGCCATAAGCAACTTGAGGGGGAATAATCTTAACTCCCAGGCGATCTAGCTTATGCAGAGATTCCGTCAAGATGGAATTATGCAAACTACCATGCATTGTTGGTGCAACCAGAATCTGGGTTTTACCCCGCTCCATTCTGCCAATCGCTGAACCCAAGGTGGCGGTGATTACCCCGTCGGCAATACCTAAAGCCATCTTGTTGATGGTGTTATAAGTGGCAGGGGCAACTACATAAGCAGCGAAGGGATGATCATCCCTCAGATGTTCGGCATTAGCTGTGAGCTTGGTAATCACAGGATTAGTCGTACTCCACTCTAAAGCATCAATGGTCGTGTAGCGCAAGGCTTCAGGAGAAACAAATGCCACCACCTCCGCACCCTGACGACGAAGAGTACGGGCAATTAAAGGCGCTTTCATGGCGGCGATACTACCAGTTACTAATAAAGCAACGCGCTTAGATTGTAAATGAGTTGATTCTAAGGCTACTTGGCGGTCGCCTAATGCCGATTCTGGTGGGGCAGAAAAATCCCATTTAAAACTCATAGAACCTAATTTAATTAGCTTTTCCTGTTTGAAACAATCGCCCAATAATTTCTTCAATGGGAGGATCGCTGACGTTTAAATCTTGTACCTGTAACTGTGCCAGAATGCGCGAGATGGTTGCAGTTAACTTTTCCCTGGGTACGAGGAAGCGAACTTCTTGTCCTTGGATGGATTCAACTTCACCAAAACTTGCTAATTCTTCTGGTGATAGAGCCTGAGCCAACTCTACTCTAACTTGGCGATAGGGGGCAAAACGATCTAATAAATCTTCTAGTAGTCCATCGTAGATTAATTTTCCCTGATGAATTAATAAAACGCGATCGCATAAGGCGGTGATATCTGCCATGTAGTGACTAGTAAGTAGGATAGTCGCCCCATAGCGTTGATTATACTGTTGCAAAAATTCTCTGACGGCTACTTGGGCATTAACATCTAAACCCAAAGTCGGCTCATCGAGAAACAATACTTGAGGGTGATGCAGCAGAGCAGCTAACAACTCCGCCTTCATTCTTTCCCCCAGCGATAGCTTACGTACTGGCTGATGTAGCTTATCTGACACATCTAGCATCGTCGCTAATTCTTCCAAGCGTTGCTTAAAAATGCGATCGGGAATGTTATAAACGGCAGCATTAATTCTCAGGGAATCTAGGGCGGGCAAATCCCATAGTAGCTGTTGCTTTTGCCCCATGACCAAGCTGGTTTGGTGTAAAAACTGTGGTTGACGACGAAAGGGAACATAATTTGCTACCTTAACTTCTCCTTCTGAGGGATGAATCAACCCCGTCAACATTTTCAGGGTAGTTGTTTTCCCTGCGCCATTTCCCCCTAAAAAGCCGACTATTTCTCCTGGTTGAATTTTAAATGATACATTCTGCACCGCCTTAATTTCTCGGTAGGTACGGCGAAAAAAGTGGCTTAAAGTACCTGTTAACCCTGGCTGCTTAATTGCCACGGGATAAATTTTACTCAGATTATCGACGGCAATAATGGACACAATAAAAAGAGGACTGGGGTTGGGGGTTAGGGCAAATTAGCTCGAAATTTCAAAGATAGCCCAGAATGATAACTAAAATTAGGGAATTCTTCGTTAACCAAAAACAAGGCGCGTTTTGAGAAAGAGTATTCTT
>JBEANW010000537.1:0-4753 GCA_041165225.1 Cyanobacteriota bacterium
AGAATCAGCTAAACCTGTGTCGGCAAATGTTCCTCCTTGTAGCAAAGTACTTTCAGCAATTTGAATATCACCAGCAGTAAGCTTGATATCTCCACCTCTCGTACCAGCTACATCAACAAAAGCTTCCTGAGCAAAAGATATATCACTTCTAGCTACATCTTCAGGAAAGCTAAAACTACCATCATTGTTAAAACTAATTGTCCCTGCTGCACTCAAGCCACCTAATTCAACTCTGCCACCTGGTGCAAATATAAATCCACCATCAAAACGAACATCTCCACCAATGAGAGCTAAATTTTTTCCTTCTGGTACTTGAAGACCTGAAATGAATTGACCATTACTATCCAAAGCTACAGACTGATTGACAATATCTTGGGGATTATCCCTAAAACCCAAACCAATGGGGGCGTTGATCGTTAACACTGGCGGATTTTCTGGGTTCGTGGCGCTAAACTCCCCATCTTCAAACAAAATACTACTGGCGCTACTGCCATAAAATGAACCACCAATATTTAAACTTGCCCCCTCGCCAAAGGAAATGCCAGCGGGGTTGATGAGGAATAAATTCGCACTACCACTAGCTTGAATTAAACCATCGATATTAGAAATATCTCCTCCTGTAACCCTAGAAAAGATATTGGCGATATCATTAGAGTTTAAAAAAGAAGCCGTTTCGCCAGCACCAACTGAAAACTCTTGAAAACTGTGAAACAGATTATCCCCTCTGGTTTCACCCCCCGTTATTTCAGAAACATTATCGGTTTGGGTTACTTGAGTGTTGACGGTATCATCCGCAGTAACTTGAGCATTGGCTATTTCACTGGTGACGTGTAGATAAGCAAAAGCGAAAATACCAATCCGCATCAAAGGCAATAAAACTTGTTTCATGTTGCAGGAGTGTTGATCAAAGAGTACAGAAATAATATCAAAGAATGGCAAATTAATTTATATCTTTGACATCTTTTGTATTTTTTCAACAAAAAAGACTGCTAAGTAAAGCAGCCTTTATTCTTAATATTACGTCCGAGGTGAATTAAACCTACTTCCGTTGATGAAGTGATCAAAAGACTCAAGAAAATACCGATAAACTTTTTTCTCTTGATTTTCCAAGGCTTGGAGCTTAGAGCTTAGGGCTTAAAGCTTGAAACTAGCTAATTCACCCGTAGTATCACGCCTTCTTACTCTTAGTAAAATAATCACTCAGAGCATCAGCGATAATTTGATTCATTGGTCTACCCTCTTTTTCGGCAATTTCTTTTAAGCGAGGAAAAACATTATCAGGAACGCTAACACGACGCTGATTTTTACGGAATTTGGTTTTGATGGTGGTATCTGTATCCATATAACTTCCTATGGTGTAGTTTTCAGCAAAATTACGAATGGCAGCGAACCCAACGCGACTACAGAATGAACCAAAGCTTTCCTTAGATTTGCGACTTTGCTTGAAGAAGACAAATATAGGTTCAAAAAAGGTTTCTAGCTCACTAACGGGCATTTTCTGCTCGTAGGGTTGGGCTAACTGAGTTTGGTTGGGGGTGCCTCCCAGCCAGATTTGGTATGTCTCTGGTGCGCTGCCGACAAATCCTAGTTCTGCCATGTAGGGACGAGCGCAGCCATTGGGACACCCAGTCATCCGCATCACGAAGTGTTCGTCTACCATTCCTAGTTTATTCAATAATGTCCTGATTTGATCGGTAATTCCTGGTAAGGCTCTCTCTGATTCCGTAACTGCTAGTCCGCAGGTAGGTAGGGCAGGACAAGCCATAGAATAGCGAGTTAGGGGTTCGATCGCCTGGGGATCGGTGATTATGCCACGATCATGGAGGATCTGCTCGACAGTTGCTTTATGTTCGGGGGGAATTTCGCAGAGGATAATATTGTGGTTAGGAGACAGGCGCATCGGCAGATTTAACTGCTGCACAATCTCTCTCAGGGCTGTTTTTAGCTGAAAAGCTCCTTCATCTTTAATCCTGCCGTTTTCCACGCTGATGCCGAAGAACCAGTTGCCATCTCCCTGTTCGTACCAGCCTAAAAAGTCATGATATTGCCAGGCGGGAAGTTTTTTATAAGGCTTGAATTTTTTACCGAAGTAAGACTCTACTTTGGCTTGGAATTTCTCCACCCCCCAATCGTGAATTAAGTATTTCATCCGCGAATGACGGCGGTTAGCGCGATCGCCATAATCTCTTTGAGTAGCTACAATTGCTTTAACTAGATCGTAAATATCAGCCTTATCTACATAGCCCAACTCATCGGCAATCCGCGCAAAGGTTTCCTCTTTATTATGAGTTCTTCCTAAGCCTCCCCCAGCCATCACATTGAATCCCTGGAGTTCACCCTGTTGATTAGTGATGACCACCAAACCGATATCGTGGGTATAGATATCAACAGAGTTGTCCCCTGGTACGGTTACACAGATCTTGAATTTGCGGGGTAAAAACTGTTCTCCATAGATCGGCTCAAGGCTATTGGCAATAACCATTCCCCTGCCATCATCGTTTCTTCTGGCGGCGGTTACTTCAGATGCTTCCTCGACACTAATAGCTTTTTCCCCATCCAGCCAGATCTCGTAATACGCGCCACTTTGGGGATTTAACAGATCTGCAATATTATTGGCATATTCAAAAGCATACTGGTATTCAGGCTTATGCTTGAAAGGGGCTGGAGGAGACATGATGTTGCGGTTAACATCTCCACAAGCACTCAAGGTTGAACCCATATTGTTCAGAATCGTCTTGACGACGGTTTTCATGTTTTTCTTCAGAATCCCATGAATCTGAAACCCCTGACGAGTAGTAATTCGCAGGGTATGATTACCATATTCTTCCGCCAGACGATCTAGGGTCAAAAACAATTGTGGTGGAATAAAACCCCCTGGGCTACGAGTACGCAGCATCATCTGATAGTCTTTTTCTTGACCCTTGACTCGATTATCGCGGTTATCTTGCTGATAAGAGCCGTGAAACTTGAGGATTTGAATCGCATCTTCGGTAAAGTGGGTGGTATCCAGTTGCAGTTCACTCAAAAGAGGTTCGCGAAGGAAGTTACTGCGCTCTTTTAATTTTTCTACTTTGGATACTTTTTTTTCAATTGGAGTCTGAACCATATGCTTATAAATGAAATACCAGGAGGGTTTTTTGAGTTGTGCTAGTTGTGCTGTTTGGGGTTTTAAAGGTTCTTTTTTATCTTAGCGTTTGCGATCGCCTATGATATCGAAATAATCTATTACAAACTAAATTCACCTGTCCACTGAGAAATAATATTCTCCCATCTTGGTAACAAAGAATACAAGTTGCCCTTTAACTCTGCTTACAAAAGTTATCCTAAAAGGCTTTAAGCTATAATTCTGAAGCTGTAAGGTCTTGAGTTCTATTTGGCTGGTATCGAATTTTTATAGCCGAAGAAATCAATCCGATAATCCACAATGGAAACACCAGTCTCGGCTTCAATCTGCTGGATAATAGATTCGGGTAACTTGATTTGCAGATCAATAATTTGCTTAGTATCTAAACAGTTGATATGGCTATGGGAATCGCTAATATTGCCATACAACCTGCCGTCGGAGCGTTCTAAACACTCGATTATTCCCCCTGCTGACAATGCCTCAAGATTTTGGTACACCGAGGTATGACCAATTTCTTTACCCTCTTGATTGAGCAAGTCATAGATCTCTCTGGCGGAAAGATGGTTTTCGTTCTTCCACAACAGTTCTAAAACATAGCGACGTTGACGACTAACTCGCATTCCTAATTCTTGGCAACGAGCTAGAGCATCTTCTAAAGAATTAATTGGTTTAGGACTTGCCTCAGGGGTTTTCATAAGGGAGGCTAATTTGATCTAAAATTATACATACTCATTACCACTTTAACTTGCTTTTTAGTTAAATGTCCATGATTAAAACTTGACGTTAATTTTAACTTAAACCAACTGAAATCCCCGCCATTTTTTGGTAATTATTAATTGTGACCATCAAAATAATTTTAGATAATCAAGCGATCGCCTCATTGGATTTATCCTCAGTCAAGAATCATCTTGCCCCCTTGCTGCCAGGGAAAATTGCCGACTATGAACAGCAACTTCAGTTGGCGATCGCTTTTGACCGAGAAGAGAGCGATCCCCGTGAGTTATCAGAGATTCCTGAAATTCGGCTGTGGTATGTCCGTTTGGATGCCACCTATCCTTGGCTACCGTTTCTTTTGGATTGGAAAGCAGGAGAATTAGCGCGCTACACTGCCATGTTAGTTCCCCATCAGTTTAATCGTAATGAAGGAATTATGTTTAATCCAGAGGCGTTAGAGATTTTTGTGATGAATAAAATCTTTGTCCTGTCCGACTGGTTAAAAGCCCAGGGAATTTCTGAGCGATCGCGTTTGAAGTCAATGGCGCAGTTGTTTGGTTATGAATTAGATGATGTTTTTTTTGACATGATTTAACCTGAGTTCGATGAGTTGCCAAATAGGATGGCATAGATTGGGAAAGGGAAAAAGGGAAAGGGGAAAAGGTAAGAGCCAAGAAGATGTAGTAAAAGTCCTCTAAAGACTACTAGAATTCAGACTTTCTTCCTCTGCCGTCGTTTGAGGTAGATGTAAGCCACACTCTTGTTTCAAACCACGAAAACGGGTGTCCCTAGTATTATGATCATCGGCAGAAACAGGGCGGCTAGAATGCCAGTCCCCGACGGTAACATAACCTTTGTCAAAGAATGGGTGATAGGGTAAATCATATCTCTGGAGATATTGATAAATATCTTTGG
>JBEANW010000538.1:0-4004 GCA_041165225.1 Cyanobacteriota bacterium
ACCGAAAAAGTAATTCAAAACTGCTCCTTAGTAGACCAAGATATTGTTGCCCCTGTGATTGATTTTTCCATTCCTCGTCGAGTCCGCCCCACCTTCGGTCTAGTGAGCTATGAACAGCTTCAGAAAGGACATCTGACCATCGATGGTAAATCTGTTAGGGTTGCGCCTCTAGCCAGCAAATATCGTTCTTTGAAGGTAGCCCAAGAATTAAAAGCCTGGATCACCGCAGGAAAATTCACTTTAACTGAACCAGTTGCTCCTTTGCCTAGCGATCGCACTTTTATGCCCCAAGATAGCAGCAGTTCAATTATTTCCCTAGAATAAGCACCAAAAGCTTCAAAAGCTTCAAAAGCTCCAAGCTTAGACTCAGAGCTTACAGCTAATCGATCCAGGGTTACTGTTCACTGCTAGGTCTTTTCTTGGGCAAAATCGGACGGGCTGTGGCACTCGCTCTTTGGGGACGAGCGGACTTAAGCTGAATTTTTTTAGGATCTTTCTTAAATTGAGGTTTGCGTTTTTGAGCAAAGCCGAGATCTGTTCCTTCTTCAATAATCAAGTCTTCCCCCTGAAGACGGACTTTAAGATCCCAGAAACGTCGCAGGGGTTTATCCCCCAGAACGCCCTTCAGCTTCAGCTTAAAGAATTTCGGTTTATCGCCTTCTTTGCGGGGAAACTGCTTGACTTTGACGATTATTACTTCTTCTTCTGTAGAGTAAAAAATTACTTCGCCGCGAATTGAGAAATAACCATGTTCAGCTTCTTGACCCAATGCCTCTGGTTCATCGGAGTCTTGGTTGAGGGTTTCTGGTTCCCATACCCCAACAATTTGGGCATGGAGACGATCCTCCTGCATCTTCGTTCTGGGATAAACCACCCACAGATGTTCTTGTTCTAGGTCAAGATGATTTTTGATCAGGCTGATAATACGACCTAGCAGCACTGCTTCGATTTCTGCCCCATCGGTAGTCAACAAAGTTCCTTGAGTCATCTGATCGTCACTCTGCTGATATTTAGCTTCGATGAGACCAATGGCACGATATTGCCTTGGATGAGATGGGGGAGGAATTGGCTGCTTCCTATCTGGATTTGGCTGGGGTTGAGTATTGGGGGGGACGGAATCCTGAGAGTGATTATTCATGGTAGATTCAGCCAATTGATTGACAGCAGTAGAAAGTTGGTTGGATTGTTCAGAGAAATTAATCAGAGAAATTAAATTGTCCCAGAAATTGTCCTAGAAATCATACTTTATATTCTCATAAAATTTAAAATAACCTATAGTTTTGTCTGGCTTAATTGAGTTAGCTTCCTCCTTGAGGATAAACGATAGTAGAGTGGTTATGATGACCTTCACAAACAAATCAAGTATAATCTGCTGATCATAATTTGGTGATAAGAGCATGAAGAAAAAGCGCAGTAGTTGGATTTATCTAGTTTTAGGCATGATGTTATTTTCCCTAATAACTGTTTCTGCCCTTCCTTTAGTAGGTAGCGTGGTGGAAGGGCAACAATTTGCCAGCAATCCTCATCAAGAAGTCATCACCCTTTCCCAACGGGAATTGGCAATCATGGAAGCAGAAGCTTCTGGATACCAAAAAGTTCTTGAACGGGAACCAGACAATGACACCGCTTTAAATGGTCTATTAAAAATCAGATTACAGCAGAAAGACCTCCAAGGTGCGATCGCTCCCTTGGAAAAATTAGCCAAGTCTAACCCCGAACTCACCGAATATAATAGCCTCCTCGCTCAAGCCAAACAACAAACTGGAGATTACGAAGGAGCCGCTGTCGCCTATAAAGAAGTGTTAGGGGCACATCCTGGGGATATTTATGCTCTTAGTGGCATTACCAATCTATATCTAACTCAAGCTTTGCCTGAAAGAGCGATCGCTCTCCTCAAAAAAACCATCCAACTGGCGGATAAGGCCGATAACCCCAAGACGATCTCGATTAACCAAAAAGCGGTACAACTACTGTTAGGGGAACTATACAGTAATCAAGAACGTTATGGAGAGGCGATCGCTCTCTACGATCAATTAGCCCAAATAGATCAAAATGATTTTCGCCCCATACTCGCTAAAGCTTTAGTCTTGGAGAAAAAAGGTGACTTGGTTGCCGCCCAACCAATATTACAAAAAGCCTATGTAGCTGCACCAGAAGAGTATAAAGACCAGATTGGTAATGCAATGGAACGGATAGTTAAGGGGATTAAAGTATCTGAGGTAGATCAGCCAAAATAATCTCTAGTTATGAGCTACTAACAAGTTCAATTATAGTTAGAGACTGTAGTGTCATTTATTTATTAAGATCAGTTTGTGGAAGGGAAACGAGAGTCATTTGCTAACTGGGCATCCTATAGTCTGTTGAGATGGACAATAATTAGCCCTGTTCTACATACTTATTTTCGGCTTAATACTCATGGAGCAGAAAACGTCCCGTCATCGGGGGGTATAATTGCCGTGAGCAATCATGCTAGCTACTTTGATCCTCCCATCATATCTAACTGTGTGGGTCGTCCTGTGGCTTTTATGGCGAAGGAAGAGTTGTTTAAAATTCCCGTATTTAAGCAGGGAATCAGGCTTTATGGGGCATATCCTGTCAAACGCAGTACAGGCGATCGCGCAGCCCTTCGCGCAGCCGCTACAGCTATAGAATCGGGCTGGATCGCAGCCGTATTCTTACAGGGGACTCGTGACCCACAGGGCAAGATTACTGCTCCTAAACTTGGTGCAGCCTGGATTGCAGCCCAGAATCAAGTTCCCCTGTTACCTGTTAGTCTTTGGGGAACGGAAAAGATCGTGGCTAAAGGATCATTCTTGCCAAAACCAGTGCCGATTACAGTTAGGATTGGCGAACTAATCCCCCCCCCTGCCTCGACCAAAAAAGCAGATCTACAGGCTGTAACGGAACGGTGTGCTGCGGTGATTAATGGGCTTCATGATTTGGGTAGATAGCAACTAGCAATTCTCAGAATCATGAGGTACTGCTTTTCCCTTTCCCCTTTCCCCTTCTTGAAGCAGTCGCTCATGGGGGAAACCCCCAAGACCGCGCTGCTTCGCTTCCCCAAACATAACCAAGGTGTACCCCACGAATACGAGAAACGCTGTAATCAATAACTTTTTATAAATGACTCATTCCCAAGATATAACTACCTTAGCTCGCTGGATGGCATCGGACTTTAGTAACCAGGCTCAAGCCTATGCAAATCCGCCATTTTTCGCCCATATTCGCGTCTGTATGCGTCCTTTGCCCGATGATTTACTAGACGGCACTAGTTTATTTTTAGAACAAGCCTATGATTTTATGCTCAATCAACCCTATCGTCTGCGAGTCATTCGCTTAAGCTTGGTAGGCGATCGCATTGAGCTAGAAAACTTTAAGGTCACAGAACAAGAACAGTTTTATGGGGCATCCCGTAACCCAGAATTGTTAAGTACTCTCACCGCCGATGTCATTGAAAAAATGGAGGGGTGCGATATGGACGTAACTTGGACAGGTAGTTGTTTTCAAGGACAAATTAAGCCAGGAAAAGCCTGTCTGGTAGAGCGGAAAGGCAAAGTTACCTATCTCGATAACAGCTTTGAAATCACGGACAAACAGCTAATTAGTTATGACCGTGGACGAGATCCCGAAACAGACGAACTGGTTTGGGGTTCCATCGCTGGGCCATTTGAGTTTTTCCCTATTCAAAGTTTTGCTGATGAAGTTTTATAGCTTTAAATTCCTCTGGACTTCCTGCTGAATAATATTAGTCAAATTAGCAATTATTTGTTCTCGCGGAGGTAATGGTCGATCGCATTGGTCTTCTTGCCAATAGTCTTTGAGGTTAATCGGTGTGCCTATTTTGGCGATGATTTCTCGTCGTCCTTTGAATTTTGGCTGATCAATCCCAAATACTTCTCTTTCTAAGCGATCTATGGTGGCAAAATATCTTTCAGCAGTGGGTTTTTCTGCCACATAGCCATCATAGATGGCATCAAAATTGAGGAGACGAACAGTAGTTAAGT
>JBEANW010000539.1:0-3182 GCA_041165225.1 Cyanobacteriota bacterium
CATAATTTTGATGCCGTAATTCACTTTGCTGCGAGTATTTCTGTTCCCGAATCTTTAGAAAAGCCCTTAGATTATTACGCCAACAATACTGGCAATGTAATTAACGTATTGCAATGCTGTAAAAAGTTTCAGGTTAAACAATTTGTGTTCTCCAGCACCGCAGCAGTATATGGAGAAGTTCAAGAATCTCCTGTGGAAGAATCATCTCCTACGGTACCCATCAATCCTTACGGCAAGTCTAAATTGATGAGTGAAGAGATCATCCGCGACTATGCTCAAGCTTCAGAGCTTAAATATATAATTCTGCGCTATTTTAACGTGGCAGGGGCAGATAGTTCGGGCAAAATTGGTCAGATGGGAAAAAAAGCAGCTCATTTGATCAAGGTAGGATGTGATGCTGCCTTGGGTCTTCGTCCAGCCGCTTGTATTTATGGTACGGACTACCCTACTCCTGATGGCACAGGGGTTAGAGACTATATTCACGTCGAAGATTTAGCGACTGCGCATGTTGATGCCTTGAAATATCTAGAACAAGAAGCCACTAGTCAAATTCTCAATTGTGGTTATGGTTCTGGTTATAGCGTCAAAGAAGTATTCTCAAAAATCAAGGAAATTTCTGGGGTAGATTTTTCTGTCGTAGAAACTCCTCGTCGAGAGGGTGATCCAGCCTGTGTGATTGCTTCAGGTGAGAAAATTCGCGAAGTCATCGGCTGGAATCCTCAACACAATTCTCTTGATGAGATTGTCAGTTCAGCTTTAGATTGGGAACGGACAAAACTAAAGCAGCTTAATTTGGTTTAGGGATTTAGGGCGAATAAAGTTGATTTAGTGTCCCAATTCCCCAATTCCCCAATTCCCCAATTCCCCACGGGGCAACATCAGTTATCCAGCTCTCAATGTCGCTTGCTTGATTCTGATTTTCCCACTTTGACAACAGGAGTTTTGCGCTGATCTGATAGAGGAATGCGGACTAAAAAACAAGTACCGATGTTGGGTTCGCTGGTGACGGAAATTCTCCCACCATGACGTTTGGCGATCGCTGCTGAGATGGCTAAACCTAATCCTGTGCCTCCCTCTCGGCGATTACGTGCTTTACTTGCCCGCCAAAAGCGATCGAATACCTTATTCAGTTGATCAGCAGCAATACCGATACCTGTGTCCCTCACACTAATTACGGCAAAGCGATTCTGGCGATATAAATCTAAGCTTACGCGACCTTCTTCGGGGGTGTATTGTAGGGCATTTTCTAATAAATTAGAGAATAAACGAGAAAGCTGGGGGATATCCCCTAGTACTTTTAATTCTTCTCTAAATTTAGACTGAAAGACGATTTTCTTTTGGTTTGCCAGAGGCTCTAACAAAACAAAGCAATTTTGCAGAATCTGATTCAGCACAATAGGAGTAAGTTTCCGTTCATTGGCAGGTAAGTCAGAGTCAGCATCAGAGCGAGCCAGAAACAGCAAATCCCCCAACATTTCATTCATTTGCAGGGTAGCACCAGCGATCGCTTCCAACTTTCTCACATCTTTGGGATGAACCCGTTCAGGATGGGTACGCATGATATCCACCGAAGCTTTAATCGCCGTGAGGGGACTCCGTAATTCGTGAGAAGCATCGGCAGTAAACTGTTTAAGCTGCAAAAAACTGGCTTCAATGGGTTCAATTGCTTTTCTCGTCAGCCAAAATCCACCCCAGCCAATTAAAATCAGGGTCAACATCCCCCCAGTTACCAGAATCCAAAAGAGTTCTGATTCTGCTGCTTCTATTTCCTCGTTAGATTGAGTGGCTCTAATCAAACCCACTAATGTGGGAGGCCCAGTTTCACCATTTTTACCGATAAACATCGATATAGTTAGAGTCCGAAACATTTCCCCTGTATCAGGATTCCGAATAAAAGAAGTTCCTAGCTTTGGCACCGCATTGATCTGAATTAGTCCTTTTCGACCAAGTAAGTTGCCTTCGGCATCAAACCATTCGAGACTCTGCTGATCGCGATTAAAAATGTCGCGCCAAGGAACTTCCTCCACCTGATTCAGATACTTGCTGCCGAGATCTCGTACTGAGGTAAAAGAGGGGGTAGCGGATTGAGCTAGGGTCATCAACTTCTTATCTAATTGTTGATACAAGCTACGTCGAAAAACAACATAAACCCCTGAGCCGAAAATACCCAAAATAGCTGCCATGACTATGAGATAGTACAGCAGTAAGCGCGATCGCAAGCTCTGTTGCATAATGATAATGATCTAATGATTCAACCTGATTATTTAACCTCTTGGGGTTCTTCCTTCAGACGATATCCTAAACCATAGACTGTCTCAATCAGATCGTGAGGCGCACCAGCCGCTTCCAACTTTTGTCTCAAGCCTCTGATATGAGCCTTAACTGTCGCTTCTTCAGGTACTTGCTCAAAAGACCAAAGATGTTCCAGAATTTGCGCGCGACTAAACACCCGACGACCATTCCGCAAGAAAAATTCCAGCAGCTTGTATTCTTTGGGACTAAGGGGCAATAGTTCTTCTTGATAAAATACTTCGCAGCTACTAGGATCTAAACACAGGCTTTCCCAAGTTAAAATCGGCGGCAAACTCCCCGCCCCACGACGAAGTAATGCCCTAATTCGCGCTGATAACTCATCCAGTTCAAAAGGCTTGACCAAATAGTCGTCAGCCCCTGCGTCTAACCCATCAATTTTGTTTTCGAGGGTATCTTTAGCCGTCAGCATCAGAATGGGAATATCAAAGCCTCTTTTCCGCAGCTTATTACAGAGGGTAATCCCATCCATTTCGGGCAGCATCACGTCGAGCAACACTAAATCGTAGGTAAATACATCTAGTAAATCCCAGGCACTTTGACCATCGTATACCGCTTCCACCGCATAGTGCAGATCGCTGAGATACTCGACGATCGCATCACTAATCCGCTCATCGTCTTCGACCACTAAAATTTTCATAAACTATTCCTAACTAATCCTTGGCTTAAATACTAAAATAATAATAAAGCGATTAATGTGTTAATTGATAATCGCTTCTATAATCGTTGGGTTCTGCTGGCTATAATATCGTAAGTAAATAGGGAACAACAATCAAGTTTCAATAATGTTCTTTATGCTAAGTCCAAGATAAAGCAAAAATTTATATTCAATTTATTGATTAACGCTGATTCAGGTTAGTAAAATTACTAAA
>JBEANW010000540.1:0-2619 GCA_041165225.1 Cyanobacteriota bacterium
TTGTTTTTAAGTGGCAAAATATGGATGAAACTATTTATCTTAAATATATTTGGAAGGCTCAAGAATCGATTACAGGAGCTAAATATCACTCCAAGAATTCTGTTGTTCCGAAAATAATGAATACTATTTATCTTGTTATTGCAATATATTTTATTTTAGTTGGATTATATGGTTTATTGGTTTTTGATGATCTTGGAGCGATATCCACAATTGTCTTAGGATTGTTTTATATATTTCTCAGTAAATTAAATTTAAATTTAATTTTATTTGCTCGCAATATTAAAAGACTAAACTATGAAAATAAAGAGGTTGAATGGGAAATAAGTAAAGATAAAATTGTATATAGAATGATTAATTTAACTGAATCAACCTATAGCTGGGAATTTATTAAAAGTGTATTAGATACTCCTAAAGGATTTTTACTTTATCCACAAAAAAATACATTTTATTGGTTGCCCAAGAAAGCATTTACTAAAGAAGAAGATATTGCTGTGTTTGCTTTTATTGCTCAAGACAAAGTAAAAAACTTCCAGCAAATTAAGTAATTAGTGATTTTCGAGTGTTTTTTCTACTTAGGGTGTCGTTTTCTCAATTGTCGTCAAACGTCGATCCAGATTCCTAACCTCTTCTTTGAGTTCAATTAATAACGTTGCCAGTCTGCTGTATAAAGGATCACTGCGTCCAATAACCTGTCCATCAACCACTGGAGGATTAATTATTGTTGTACGACGATCAGTTGGCGAAGTAGATGGCTGCTTAGGTTTTGTAGGAGTCAGATCAGGTGATTGAAAACTAGAGTTGCTAGAACTTCTAGAACTTCTAAGGTAGTTTACTTCTTGTTCTAAACGGCTAATACGTGATTGGAGTGAAATAATGTCGGATTTGAGGTTGAGATCCGATTGAGCTAGTAATGGTTGATTAACCGTTGGCATCAGATAGATCAGGCTGATGAGTAAAAAGCTTAGACAAATAGTAAGTAGAAAATTGCGCCATTGAAAAAGTCGGTCAATCATAATAGTGGATTATGCTTGTTTTTGGTAAATCATCTCACAGCTTACTTCTTGCCTATTTCTCCATAAGCATCAATAAGGCGAAGAGCAATCCTCTCCCAATTATATTTATCCCTGGCTAGCTCCATTGCATTTTGGCTCAGTTGCGATCGCATATTGCTGGATTCTAATAATTGAATCATTGCGGAGGTTAATTCTGCCAGATCGTTAATGATTATCCCCGCCTTAACGGTAGCTATATCTGTGGCAATTTGTACTCCAGGAGTCACAATTACAGGTAAGCCTACTGCCAACGCCTCCGCTACTGCAATACCAAAGTTTTCAGAATAAGAAGGCAGCGCAAAAATATCTGAACCTTGGAGCAAGATGTTTTTGGAGTTCCCTGTCATAAATCCTGTAAAAGTGACGCGATCGCTGAGATTATTTTGAGTTACTAGCTGCTGAAGATATTCAAGATAATTCGGCTCTCCTGAACCCGCCATAATTAGATGGGAGTTGGCATTTTGATTAGCTACTGGTTGAAAAGCGTTGATTAGGAGATCTGGTCTTTTTTTCGGATGTAAACGGGATAAGAAGAGAATAATTAGGTGTTCCCTTGGGATCTGATAGCGTTGATGTAGTTCTAAGTTGGCATTAGATATCTGCGTTGGCTGGGGAACTCCCAGAGGAAGAGTAATGGCAGGAGTCTTAATCCCAAAATTACGCAGATCTTCAGCTTCTTGGGGGGTGGTGCAGTGAATTGCAGCAGCTTGACTGAGGTTTCGGCGCTCAATTAGGGAAGTATATAGCTGTTTTTTTAGCGGACTTTGCTTTAATGCCCAAGGAGTTAACTGTCCTTGAGTACGGACGGTATAGGGGATCTTTTGGTGGCGAGCGATCGCTGCTGCACAGGTAGGTGCATAGGAAAATAGATAGTGGTTATCTAACAGGTCATAATTCCTGACATGCTGCCAGAGCCATGTAGTGAGAAGAGAAGAGAAAATATACTCCTTGAAAGCATAGTCAATCGGCAAAAACCAGACGGGGACACCCTCATACTCTGTAAGTTGGTTTAACGGGACATCTAACCCGCCCAGATAGTCATGATTGGTGGTGACGATTTGGGCATCAATACCTTGTTCTCGGATTGCTCTAACTATTTTGAGGGCAACCTGAGTTGGCCCTCCTAAAGCTGGACTAAGGGAGGGAATAACATGAAGAACTTTCATTTTCTATTGCTTTTCAATTACTAATGATTTAGTGATTAGTTTTTTAGTAATCATTTCCTCTGGAGATTCAATGAAAGAAAACTGCTGAAGGGTTTCTGTTGCAGCCTGTTCAAATCTTTCTACTCCCTGAGTTAAAGAATGACTCTCTGCGCGATCTCTTGCTGCCTGAGAATAGTTGGCTAATTCTTCAGAAGATAGTTTAACTGCTTGAAACATTGCCTCATATAGTGCTTCTTCGCTGTCGGTATCAATCAGCCAGCCGTTATGACTATCTTTAATCAGTTCAATGGCTGCCCCTGTGGAGTCTGTACCAATGACAGGTAAGCCTGCTGCTAATCCTTCAGGAATTACCATTCCCCAGCCATCATAACGGGAGGGTACGCATAAAATATCCGCCTGGT
>JBEANW010000541.1:0-3577 GCA_041165225.1 Cyanobacteriota bacterium
AAGGTAGTTACTAAATATCTTTCAAAATAATATGGCAACACCTAATAGTATCTACTATGGAAATTCGACTGACTTTTTGGCAAATAAGATAATGCCTGAGTCGGTAGATATTTGCATTACTTCTCCACCATATAAAGATAGTGATGGCTACACAGATAAATTAATGGAGGATGTTTTTGGTGGTCTTTATAAATCTTTAAAACCCAACTCTTTGTTCTTCTTGAATTTCGGTCATCTAGCCGAAGATAAGTTTCGCCCATTTCATGTTTGCCAAATAGCTCGGACTGCTGGGTTTGAGTTGAATGACACAATCATTTGGGTCAAAAATCATTATCGCCCAATTCAAGGTCACAAAAAACTCAATAATCTTAGCGAGTTTATCTTCATGCTTTATAAAGGCAAGATGCCAAATATAGACAGATTGGCGATTGGAATTCCATACAAATATAAGAGTAATGTTAATAGGTTCGCTGGCGGGCGGGATTTAAAATGCCCCGGTAATGTGTGGTATATTCCCTACGATACCATTCAGAATAAAAACGAGAAGTTACACAACGATAGATTTCCATTAGAGCTACCAACTCGCTGTCTTAAATTATCGGGATTAAAAACCGGCACTTGTATAGACCCCTTTTCTGGTAGCGGCACAACCTGTTTAGCAGCGAAGAATTTGGGTCTGGATTACATAGGAATTGAGAAGGACTATTACAATGCCTTGGGTTCTGTAATGAGACTTGACTATTCCTAAGTTTTGTGTAATATAAGGTATGGGCATGTACTGGTTTCGATTTAAGGAATCTGTTACTTAGCGCAAGTCGAGGATTTATTCGTTGGCCTCGTTAAAAAACGGATTAAAACTTAAATGCTAAAAACGCACTTAAAAAGTTGGTTTCTGTTCGCCTAATGGCGCTCGAACCAGAACTCGTCGCAGCCTAATAAAAGGTTGCCCGTCAACCAGAGGATTCTCGCTAATCTAGTTGACGATACAGCGAGGAAAACTGGTCGTGGTTACAATACGACACCGAGACTGGTCGGTAGCCAGACTATGTTTGACAGTTTGTTTATTTAAAATGTCAGACGAGAAAACAAATAGACTAAACTTGTAGTGCCGGGTAAGATATTGTTTAAAGACGGGGGTTCAATTCCCCCCATGTCCACCAATACTCTGAATATTGTTATTCTTTTTTAAGTCTAAGTTATATGGATGACAAGACTTTAAAAGAAAGAATGATTTCAGAAGCCCTCCTGATTCTTAACTCTATTGATTGGCTCGAAAAGCAGATTAATAAAAAACTCGGTCTGCTAGAGGAAGCTCAAAACAATAGCCTTTTTGATGATATTCCCCTAATCGAGAAAGACGTTCATACTTTAATAAATAAATTATCAAGGGAGAATAGAAATATGGATGCCTTTATGTTAAAATACAGGCAACTCATTGATTATGAAAAAAAAGCAGTTCTATCTAATTTTAAACAAAAAGAACAAACACACATGCGGAGCGTTTCACAGGACTAAAGATGGTAAGGCAAAAGCTGTTAAATATAAAGAAACCTTAGAGAAGCTAAACAAGGAAGATAAATTCATCATTAAATAATATGAAAAGAACTCTCGATTTGATTGACCAACTTATTTTTATGGAACAGCAGCGTGACCTTGAGTGGAAAAAGCTTATGGTGTCACTGCACCGCTCTAAAGAAGCCGTCGGAGAAAGCCCGACACTTATGTATCTCCGTAACCTTCGTGAATTGGCCGAGGCCGAGTTTCTTGCGCTCATTAGGGTGCCACCAGATAAGGTTTTATATTGATAACCGTAGGCTTAATTAAAGAACTCCAATATATCTCTACCATGCTCAAGCAAAACTTGAGTGCGGAAATTGAGCTATTTGGACACCGACCTTTAGCCATTAAAATCACTAATGGAGTGTTAGAGCTTTTCTACGGGCAGCTTCAAATCTGGCGGGAGTCTATCGAGGGTTCAGATTCTTTTTTTGGTATAGAGTCTTGTGATGCAATAGCTCGCATCATTGTTTGTATTGATAACCGTGATGATACTTGGCACAAGTATAAGTATATTGAATAATTTTGGGCTTGACTTAATCCCAAGGATGGTTTATCGTTATCTTGATGAACGAAATCCCCGAGTCCGACTTAATTCAGCTTGCAAAATGTGGAGACGAGTCAGCGTTTATGGAGTTAGTAGAGAGAGCTAATAAAAAATGTAGGCCAATGCTTCAAAGTCAGTTTAATCTACAAGGTGCAGATTTAGACGATATTAGTCAAATAACTTCTTGTAAGGCGTGGAACCGAATAACCTCTTTTCGTGCTGAATCATCTTTTATTACATGGTTTTATATTATCTTCCGTAACGAAGCCTTAAACTTCGTAAAGAAAAGAAACGCTATCCATACAGTTGAAATCCCCGCCCACCTAGTTACCGATGAAGCTTCCGAAGGTAATGATTATGAGCATGTTCTGACTACTTCCCTTGATGACCAGTTACATGAAACCGCCCTCACTATTATCGAAAAACAGGAAGCCGTTCAAGCTTATCAAGGAATGTTGCAAGATGTTTTGAATAAACTCTCCCCCCAACACAGTCAAATAATCAACATGGCGTTAAAAGACGGGCGCAGCTATGATGAGATTGCTAAAGAATTACAGATTCCGATTGGTACGGTAATGAGTCGGTTGTATTACGCCCGCTCCGTGGCCCAAAAATTGATTAAAAAATATGCAGAACAACATAACCTTAAACTTGCTTACATGGGATGAAGCTAAGTTGATTCCTTTTTCCGACGAGGTTAAAGAGATTACAGCAAAAGTAGTTTGGCCAGACCACGTTTGGCACGTCACTGGCCTACCAATCCATCAGGCTAAGTATTCGATTTTGGGTAAAAAACTTTACCTTGACGAGCTTCCCGATGGAACAGCCAAAGTCGAAGAACAGAATGATTTTACTGGTATCATTAAGATGGCATCGTATTTCGTTAATCCCGAGCTTGAAGGTAATAATCATTTTGTTTCGTTCATGGTTACATTTTGTCGTGGTGAGGTTTTAGAGGTCACAGTGGATTCGACCAACACTCAGCCAAATAAAGAGTATCAAACCAATTTCAAGAATTACAACGAGGCGATAATGAAGGTTATCAAGCGCAAGAATTCTTGGTGGTATCGGTTCTTGTATAAGCCGTATTATCATGCGTTGCGGGTGATTTTCTTCATTCCTTTGTTTTTGATTCATTTGGCTGACTGGCTATTGCGTTGGTTTTTTGATTTGATAACATTTCCAGATTGATTATGCGTGAAATTACTTTCAAAACTTGGGATACCAAAAATAAGAAGTGGCTTGATTTCATTCCGCCCCGAGAGTATATGCTCGATTCGGATGAATGGAATCATGTAGATGATGAGGATACTTTGGTTTATCCTGCTAGTCCTTTAGCGACCTACAACAATAGACTGGTGCATTGTCAATTTACCGGAGCAACCGACAAAGATGGAAATAAGATTTATGACGAGGATGTTATCTCGGTTCATTATTTTAAGAATCAAACCGCACCCATGATTTTAAGAGTGA
>JBEANW010000542.1:0-11172 GCA_041165225.1 Cyanobacteriota bacterium
ACCCGAGAGCGATCGCTTTCGATCACTTCAGCGGTAATTTCTTCTCCTCGATGGGCGGGTAAACAGTGCAGAATAATACTTTCGGGGTCAGCGTGTTGCAATAGTTGGGAATTGACTTGATAGGGCTGAAAGATTGGTATTCTTTGGTCTGCTAGGTCTTCTTGTCCCATACTCGCCCAGACATCGGTATAGACTACTTGAGCATTTTCTATAGCAGCGATCGCATCTTGGGTAACGATAATCTCCGATCTATCTCCAGCAATCTCTTGAGCCTGTTTAACAATTTCTGGATTGGGTTCATAGTCTTTGGGGGTAGCAATTCGCACATTTAGACCCGTTAGCGCTCCTCCCAACAGTAGCGAGTGAGCCATATTGTTGCCATCCCCCAGATAGGTGAGAGTCTTGCCCTCCAAGCAGCCCAAGCATTCCTGAATCGTCATTAAGTCTGCCAGAATTTGACAGGGATGTTCCAAATCCGTCAGGGCATTAATTACGGGAATTTGAGCATAGTTGGCAAAGGTTTCCAAGTCTGTTTGGGCAAAGGTGCGAATTGCCAAAATATCGAGATAGCGATCGAGAACCCTCGCCGTATCTTCGATGGGTTCTCCGCGACCAACCTGGGTCACACTCGGATTAAGGTCGATTACCTGTCCTCCCAGCTTATACATTGCCACGGTAAAGGAAACCCTGGTACGAGTCGAGGCTTTATAAAACAGCAGACCCAAAACTTTATCACATTTAAGCTCTAGTTCCTGGCTTTTTAGCTGATGAGCCAGTTGCAGTAAGCCGAGGATTTCCGCTGTATTGAGATCGGCAGTACCGAGTAAATCTCTTCCTGTAAGCTGTTTCATATTGCCAAGTGCCAAATATTGAATAAGTTGGTGGGAGCATAAGTCGAGAAGTGTTAATTCTAAAACCAAAGGTAGACGGGAATCAATGGTAAATCGCTAATTTATGCTATTTAAAATGGATTGAGGGAAAATGCTACAACTGGAATAGTCTTACAGTTTCCCTTGCAACTTCCATGACCAACTCCATCGCTTTTGACCATAGTAAAATCTACTCTTGTCTGATGGCGGGAATTTTGCAGATTGGCTGCTGTATCAGTCTAGAAGCCTGTTTAACCAAAAAAGCGATCGCAGCGGAAAACGTGATTCTCAGTTATGGATTGCTGGAGTTTGATGTCTCGGTGGATTCCTTGGAAACCTATGCCAAGACGGGAAAAATTGATGATGAATTACAAAGCTACGCTAATTTTCTGACTCCCAAACAGCTAGCAGAGTTTAAACTTGGTCTGACTACTAGTACCGATTTAAGTCACTTGGCGATCGCCCAATTTCTCTATTCTTTTCAAGGAGAGAGAATACTCGATCGCATGTCCAAAGTCTTTAAAACCGAGGCTCATCAACCTGGTTTTTATGCTATTCGTTCCGCCTTAATTTTGGCAGCAGCCGACCAAAATGAGGGACTAACTCCGCTAAATGTGCTACGAAAATTTCCTACGGATTCCCTGCGGATTGATTCTCGCCAGGGATTTAAAATTTTCAAGGATTTAAGCAAAGTAATCCAACGCAATGGCCGAGCCTTAGCCATAGTAGAACAAGAAGTCCAAACAGAACGTCAAGAATTGACGATGGTTACACCTCAAACTAGAAATCTTAATTTATTAATTTCTGGCAATTATAGCTATCGCCTACAAAAGTTAACCATGAACGATCGCCGTCGCAATCGCACTTTCCCCGTAGATCTATACTTACCCCAGACAGAAGATCAGCAGAAACTCCCTTTAATTGTCATTTCTCACGGTTTAGGCAGCGATGTAACCACGTTTTCTTATCTTGCCAAACACCTAGCCTCCCACGGCTTTGCCGTGGCAGTACCAGAACATCCTGGCAGCAGTGCCAAACAAATTGAAGCTCTTTTAAATGGTCTAGAGAGTGATGTAACCCCTCCTGAAGAACTAATTAATCGTCCCTTAGATATCAAATTTTTACTTGATCGACTTACGGATCGCTTTGGTGACCAAATTGACGTTAATCACGTTGGCATGATCGGTCAATCCTTCGGTGGTTATACCGCTTTGGCTTTAGCAGGGGCAAAAATCAATTGGAATTTACTCCATGAGGATTGCCCCAACATAGATACTTCGTGGAATTTATCGTGGCTAATTCAATGCTTGGCGCTACAGATTCCCCTGGTGGTTGCGGAACAAGATCTAAAAGACGAGAGAATTACAGCGGCGATCGCCATCAACCCTCTAGTTAGCTCCATATTTGGTCAAGAAAGTCTTAGTAAAATTAAGATTCCGCTCATGCTCATTTCAGGTAGCTCCGATCCCATTACCCCATCTTTGTCGGAGCAAATTACTCCTTTTACTTGGTTAACCACACCTGAGAAGTATTTAGTACTGTTAAAGGGTGGCACTCATTTCTCTACTTTAGCGGAGACTGCGGGGAGTATTCCTGTTCCCGAAAAAGCGATCGGCCCTAGTCCAAAAATTGCTCATGATTATGTCCGACAGCTTGGTCTAGCTTTCTTTGGCAAATACATTACCGCAAAAGAAGCCTATGACAATTATCTCAACGCCGAATATGGCGCAGTAATGAGCCGAAAAAAATTTCCCCTCAGATTGGTCGAATCTTTAAATCCCGATACTGTACTACTAGAATCTCAGAAACAGGAATAACGGCTTCGCCTAGCTATAGGCTATAAGCTATAAGCCGTAAGCTTAATTAAAATCCGTCAAATTTAGACCTCTCCTAATTGTTGTTCAGCTCTTGCTAAAGGACACCCGCGTTGCCCAAACCCAGAATAATTCCCGCTCCTAGGATGTGACCTAAACTAGTAGTGGCGAGCAATTCGGGCAGACCAAATTTATCCCACACTTCAGGTTTTGGTACGGGGAGACTAGGCCCTTGTCCCGAATT
Source organism: Cyanobacteriota bacterium (assembly GCA_041165225.1). Lineage (GTDB taxonomy): Bacteria > Cyanobacteriota > Cyanobacteriia > Cyanobacteriales > Xenococcaceae > Waterburya. The sequence continues at coordinate 2,928 of JBEANW010000542.1, forward strand.
TTGAATCGCATAGCGACCGATCGCAATACAAAATAAGTTGGACATAATCATGACTAAAGCTACGGAAGGATTCCACTCAATAGTTGAAGGAGTGGATTGAACTGCCACAATAAAGTTAGATATCATAATAAATCTAGTTTCCCTTGCTGATTAAATATTTCTTTCGGCTAGTTTTGCTGGTTTTGTTTATAGGAATTATAAAAATCTCTCTGTACAAAACGGTGTTTCTTTTAAATAATTAACAGTAAGACAAACTTTTACTACTAAATTCTCTGATTAATCAGCTATCGAAGCCAATGCGAGTTAAAATATGCGGAATTACCCAGATCGAACAGGGTCAGGCAATTGTTGCCCTGGGAGCAGACAGTATTGGTTTTATCTGTGTTCCCCAGTCTCCTCGGTATGTAACTCCTGATGGTCTGAGGGCGATCGCCGAAGCTCTACCCAAAGCCACGGTTAAAGTTGGGGTCTTTGCTAATCATGGCATGGCAGAAATCATTTCAGTAGTTCAACAGGCTCGTTTATCAGCGATTCAATTACATGGCGCAGAATCCCCAGAGTTTTGTCGGCAACTGCGTCAGGTAATTACCCCAGAAATTGAATTAATTAAAGCTTTTCGCCTTAAGTCCGCCACATCTTTAGCTGAAACCTCTGCCTATCTAGATTGTGTCGATACTTTATTACTAGATGCCTATCATCCCCAAATTCTTGGGGGGACAGGACACACTCTTGATTGGCAAGATCTCGCTCAGTTTAAACCAGCTGTTCCTTGGATGCTAGCGGGAGGACTAACTGCCGATAATATCCAGGAGGCTTTGTCTCGTTTACAGCCTGATGGGATTGATCTTTCTAGTGGCGTAGAGCGATCGCCTGGAGACAAGGATCTTGCTAAAGTGGCTGAGTTATTTAACAAACTTCGTTTGTAGCTATAAGCTATAAGCTAAGGCGCGTTTTGAGTAAGAGTATTCTTCCTCAAAAGCCGCCGTATAAGCTTTTAAGAATTAATTTTGATTTCTTCATTGTCGGCCATGAGATAATTACAGCCTTGCAAAGTAATGAGCTTCCTCCAATTATGAAAGTATTAGTCGTCGGCAACGGTGGTAGAGAACATGCTCTAGCTTCGGCATTACTACGATCAGCCAACGTCGAACAGGTGATTTGTACCCCTGGGAATGGCGGTACCGCTATTTTGTCTAACTGTCTGAATTTGGCGATCCCCGTAGATGATTTTACGGCCATTGCTCAAGCAGTGGCAGAACACCAGATTGCTCTCGTGGTAGTCGGGCCAGAAGTCCCGTTGTCCCTGGGGATTGTCGATTATCTACGGGAGCGTCACATTGCTGTGTTTGGGCCAACTCAGGCAGGGGCAAAAATTGAGTCCAGCAAGTCTTGGGCAAAAGAGATTATGACCCAAGCAAAAGTGCCAACGGCTAAGTCCCAAACCTTTAGGTCAGTTGAGGCAGCTAAAGCCTATATTCAGCAAGTTGGTGCGCCGATTGTGGTCAAGGCAGATGGTTTGGCTGCGGGGAAAGGAGTAATTGTGGCCACTACCAAGGAAGAAGCGATCTCCGCTGTGGAGGAGTTGTTCGGGGACAATTCAAGTAAATTAGTCATTGAAGAATTCTTGACAGGTTCGGAAGTATCGGTGTTGGCGGTTACTGATGGTCAGACAATTCGCCCGTTATCCCCTGCTCAAGACCATAAACGCATTGGAGAAGGAGACACAGGCAAAAATACAGGGGGTATGGGAGCATATTCGCCAGTACCTTTGGTGACGGCGGAATTAAGTTTAAGGATCACTCAGGAAGTATTGCAGCCAACCCTAGAAGCTCTTCAGCAGCAAGGGATCGATTATCGTGGAGTCCTCTATGCAGGGTTGATGATTACCCCAGACGGAGAACCAAAGGTGATTGAATTTAACTGTCGTTTTGGCGATCCCGAAACTCAGGTAGTTTTACCTCTGTTAGATACTCCCTTAGACGAAATTCTCCTCGCTTGTGTTGAACAAAGATTGGCGCAACTGCCCCCTCTACAATGGAAATCTGGCAGTGCAGTCTGTGTGGTAGCTGCTGCGGGGGGTTATCCCGATGCCTACGAAAAGGGAAACGCGATCGCTGGGATTCCCGAAGCTGAACAAAAAGGAGCGATCGTCTTTCAGGCAGGAACCAAGCTGGAGGGAGAGAATATCGTAACTGACGGCGGGCGAGTCCTGGGAATTACTGCGGTGGGAGATACTTTTGCAGAGGCGGTAGCGATCGCTTATGCTGCCATAGAATCAGTTCAGTTTACGGGGATGTATTACCGTCGTGACATTGGACACAAATATAGATAAGCCAGAGTTCGGAATTCAGAGTTCGGAGTTCGGAGTTAATAAACGTTTGGTGACAAATTATAGATAATAATTAATTATCATTTTACTTCACAATTGGTAAACTATAATTCAAGTAACTTAACATTTATTATAAGTACCTCCTCCCTTGTTAACCTTTATTATCAAAATCAAAGAAATTATTGCTCGTTGGTGGTCTGAGTTCACCCTCCAGACCAAGCTGATGGCTGCTGCCACCTTGGTTGTTTCCTTGATTATGAGTAGTTTAACTTTTTGGGCGGTAAACACGATTCAACTGCAATCCAACATCAACGATACTCGTTTTGGTAGTGACCTTAGTATCTTAATTGCTTCTAACGCAGCTCCTTTGGTGGCAGAGGGTGATCTTCAGGGATTGGCTGATTTTTCGACTCGTTTTTATCGCAGTACCTCTAGCATTCGCTACATTATCTATGCTGATCAGTTGGGCAGCATCTTTTTTGGCATTCCCTATTCCCAAGCAGAAATCCAGAATTCTCTAACTATCGAACGGCGCATTTCCCTGCCAGAAGACTATGCCCAAAACAGCGATCTTCCTTTCGTCCGTCAGCACCAAACTCCCAACGGGCAGGTTACAGATGTATTCGTCCCTTTGAGTCATGATGGGGAGTACCTAGGTGTCTTAGCAGTGGGGATTAATCCCAACCCGACGATTGTGGCATCCTCTAGTCTGACGCGGGATGTAACTATTGCAGTATTTATTACCATTTGGGCAATGGTGATCTTGGGTAACGTATTTAATGCTCTGATGATCACGAGACCGATTAAAGAGCTTTTAGTGGGGGTCAAAAATATTGCTGCCAAGAACTTTAAGCAGCGGATCGACCTGCCCCTCAGAGGGGAATTAGGAGAACTAATTTCTAGCTTCAATTTAATGGCGGAAAAGCTAGAAAACTATAACGAGCAGAACGTTGAGGAAATAACTTCCGAGAAAGCCAAGTTAGAAACCCTGGTTTCTACCATTGCCGATGGTGCAGTGTTAATTGACCCTGAAATGCACATTATTTTGGCAAATCCGACGGCAAAAACTATTTTTAGTTGGGGGGAAGATGCCATCGGTGATAATGTTTTGCATCGCCTGCCTTCAGAGTTAACCACTAAATTAACCAAACCTCTCTATCAAATGATTGAGAGAAAAATTGAATCAGAGAAAGATGCTTTAGAGCATGTAGAACATCATCATTTAAGCGATCGCGATGAATTTCGGATTTCCCTCCAAAAACCAGTCTCCAGGACAATTCGCGTCTTATTAAGTCGAGTTTTAGACGGTGGCAGTGAGAACATCAAAGGCATCGCCATGACGGTTCAGGATATCACCCGCGAGGTGGAACTAAACGAAGCTAAAAGTCAGTTTATTAGTAACGTTTCCCACGAATTAAGAACCCCTTTATTTAATATCAAGTCTTTTATTGAAACCCTGTCAGAATATGGGGAGGATTTGACCCATGTGCAGCGTCGCGAGTTTTTAGACACTGCCAACCACGAAACAGATCGCTTAACTCGTTTAGTCAATGATGTTTTAGACTTATCTCGTTTAGAGTCATCTCGCACCTATGATTTGAGCGAAGTCTATCTAACTCAACCCATAGAACAAACCTTAAGGACTTGTCAGTTAAACGCCAAGGATAAGGGAATCGAGCTATATCAGGAAATAGAAACAGATCTGCCTCCTGTCTTGGGTAACTATGATTTACTGTTGCAAGTATTAATTAACTTGGTAGGGAATAGTCTTAAATTTACTAATTCAGGAGGGAACGTAACGGTTCGTGCTTTCCAAACTAAAGCAGAATCCAACACCTTAAATCAATCCGCCGTCAGGATTGAAATAGCTGATACGGGAATTGGCATCTCCGCAGAAGACAAAGAAGCCATTTTTGAACGGTTTTTTAGAGTAGAAAATCGAGTTCATACCCTCGAAGGGACAGGATTAGGTCTTTCCATTGTGCGAAACATCATTGAGAAACATAACAGCAGGGTGTATATCGATAGTGAAGTCGGGGTGGGAACGAGCTTCTGGTTTGAATTGCCTATTTATCAAGAGAAAGTTGAACAAGCTATAGGGGTAATGGGCAGTAAGTCATAGATGTAATACTCAAAATCATCATTTCTAGAGCTTATGGCTTAGAGCTACAAACCGACAGGCTTTCAACGAAGCAAATAACATCTGACGTACATATATGAAAATCGTTTTTTTTGGTACTCCTCAATTTGCTGTCCCTACTTTGAATAAGTTATTGTCAGACTCGGCAATGGTCGTGGTGGGGGTGGTGACGCAGCCTGACAAGAGAAGGGGGAGAGGTAACAAAACTCAGCCGTCACCTATTAAACAGGTGGCGTTGGAGCATAATTTACCTGTATGGCAACCCAAAAGAATTAAAAAAGATCGCGATACCATTAATAGCTTAATGGCTACTGAGGCGGATGCTTTTGTTGTAGTTGCTTATGGACAAATTCTATCGGCAGAAATTTTAGAGATCCCTAAGCTTGGCTGTATCAATGTTCATGGTTCTTTGTTGCCTCAATATCGCGGTGCAGCACCGATTCAGTGGAGCATTGTTAATGGCGATCGCACTACGGGAATTACGACGATGTTGATGGATATCGGCATGGATACGGGAGATATGTTGCTTAAAGCTGAAACAGAGATCAAGTTACTGGATAATGCTCACGATCTCGCGGTATCCCTGGCGAACCAGGGTGCAGACTTGTTATTGGAAACTCTCTTTAAACTAGAGCAGCAAGCTATAACCCCCCAGCCTCAAGATAATCGTCAGGCTAGCTATGCTCGTTTAATTGACAAGGCTGATTTTGCTATTGATTGGACAAAAAGTGCGATCGCGATTCACAATCAAGTCAGAGGCTTTTTTCCTGGCTGTTACGCTACTTTGGCAGCTAAGACTCTAAAAATCAGCGCGACAGTACCCATCACTGAAGACACAATTAATGATTTGCCAGCAGAATATAGCAGCATCCAGCAGCAATATAGTGAACTAGCTACGCTAAAAGGTAACCCAGGGGAGATACTCAAAAATATTAAAAATCACGGGGCATTAGTCCAAACTGGTTCAGGGTTGCTACTCCTCAAACAAGTCCAGCTTGCAGGAAAACGTTCTCAATCTGGCTGGGATTTTGTTAATGGGATGCGGATCGAAGTTGGTACTGTAATTGATCCTGGTTAATGTTAATAGTAGGGGCGAACGGCGACGCGAAGCTAAGGCGCGTTTTGGGGGTGAAGATTCATACCCAAAAGCCGCCGCTAATCCTTTAGGGCGTTCGCCCCTACTAGGCATAGGCGGCAATAGATACCTTGGCGGCAATTTGTTCGGCGATCGCTACTAGAGCTTTAGCCGACGCTGAATCTGGTTGTGCCACGACAATGGGAATCCCGTTATCCCCCCCTTCTCTCAGGGCAATTTCGAGGGGAACACAGCCTAGTAAGGGAATTCCCAACTCTTGAGCCGTTCTAGCTCCCCCACCAGAACCAAATAAGTCGTAGCTTTTCTCTGGCATATCTGGCGGAATAAAATAGCTCATGTTCTCGACAATCCCCAGTAAGTTTACCCCTAGCTGCTGGAACATTTTTAAACCCCGACGAGCATCAATCAGAGATACAGTCTGAGGGGTGGTTACAATCACCGCTCCCGCCATAGGTACAGCTTGAGCCATAGTTAACTGAGCATCTCCCGTTCCAGGAGGCATATCAACAATTAGATAATCTAATTCCCCCCACTCTACCTGGTAGAGGAATTGACGAATAATTCCATTCAACATGGGTCCCCGCCAAATTACAGGCTGGTCTGGATCGATTAAAAATGCCATAGAAACCAGCTTGACTCCATGATTAAACGCAGGTTCGAGTATTTCACCAGTTGCCCCCTGTTTAACCGCAATTTTGGCATCGGATAGGCCAAACATATTCGGAGCATTGGGTCCATAAATATCCGCATCCAACAAGCCCACTTTCGCCCCTTTCTCTGCTAGAGCAACCGCCACATTTACTGCTACGGAGCTTTTGCCCACCCCACCTTTGCCACTAGAAATAGCAACAATATTTTTGATGCCTGGGACAGAAGTGCGATCTGGTAAGGATTTCTGTTGAGGTGTTTCCGCTGTTACTTCCACTTCAACGGTTTCTACTCCTGGTAAAGTTTTAACTGCCGCCTGACAGTCTTCGACAATGAATTCTCTTAGGGGACAAGCAGGAGTAGTCAATACCAAAGTAAAGCCAACTTTCCCCCCATCAACCACGACGTTGCGAATCATATTAAGCTCGACAAGACTCTTTTGTAGCTCTGGATCTTGTACGGGACGTAATACTTCTAAAACTGATTTGCTATCCAACATGATTATTTTCCTCTTGCAGCGATCGCCGTTCTTGATCTAAAACCAAGTATTGTTACCTACACTTAATTATCGGTGCAAAGGGAGCATCAGCAAAATGAACAATTGATAACATGTGATCACTAGGGAAAATGCGATCGCCTGGTAACAAAAATCAGGCAAATGTAACTTTTGTCTCCTAGTCAATTAAAAGCAGAATCAAATCTCTCTAGCTACTTTTGAGAATTGGTATGAGCTCGATTTCGGGTTCGATAAGGCACTGAGCTTGCCTTTTGTAACTCCCCCAATGTTTCTTCTTCCAACCGACTTAGTTTTACTCTTAGTGATGTAAGCATTTGTTACTCATTTCTCAGCCCTTCTATGTCAAAGGCAAGGATGCTTTAGTGCGAGTGTTATTTAAGGCTACTAGGCTACTTTATTTTGAGCTACAAAAAAACTAGTTAGATAGAAAAAATTGCACAATTTCTCTTGCAATATCTGATGTCCAATGTTCTTGGGGATAATGTTTAGCTGTTGGCAGTTCAATTAGAGTGATTTCTGAATTAGCAGCCACTAACTTTTTAACATCTTCAACATCGAGCCACGGATCTGCTGCCCCCCAAATAATTAAGGTTGGTTGCGACCAATCTTTTAAACCTGCTTCTATGGCTGGAGTTACGGTATCAAGCTGTAATTTTTTGAGAGTTGTCATTAAAGCTCGACCAACATCGGAACTTTGCAAAAAAGGTTTCCGCAAAATATCCAGGTTTTTATCTTCGATCACAAAACCACTGCCTTTTTCGAGATGGCGATCGACTAATAAAGGATCTTGGGTCATCATATCCCCCATGACAGGTAAAGTCATTTGCTTCATTGACCAAGGAAGTTTTGCCCCAGAAGTAATTGGCGTATTGAGAATAATTAATCCTGCAATCTGTTCAGGGTTTTGCAGCGCATACTGAATGCCGACGGAGGCTAAAAATCCTTGAACGACTAAATAAAATTTCTCTAATTTGATAGCTGCAATAAATTCTCCTAAGCCTGTCAAAAATGCTTCGGGAGTATAGGCAAAATTCCGTTTATCAGGTTTATCAGAAAATCCTGAGCCAATCCAGTCTGGGGCAATGCTAGGAATACCTTCTTCTGCCACTAGGGAGATTAATTGTTGCCAGGTGTAGCTATGGGAAGGCAAGCCGTGTAAAAAAAGAATGGGAGTGCGCTCACTCTCTATTTCAGTGTGACGATAAAACCACTGAAACTTACCAACCTGGATTTTATCTGTTTTAATCGACATCTTATTGCTTATTTTTATAATTAACTCTTTGAGAATACTCCATAGCGATCGCTTTTTACTCAATGGAAAAAAGCAACTGAGAGCTTCCATCAGTAGCTCAGATCGGGGATAGGGGTTAGGGAACTTCTAAAATGTGCAGTTTAAATGAACAACAGCTTATAGCAATTCACAAAACCATGAGCTACTGCTTTTTCCCTTTTCCCTTTTCCCCTTCTTGAAGCAGTCGCTCATGGGGGAAAGCCAAGGCGCGTTTTGAGTGGGAA
>JBEANW010000543.1:0-6349 GCA_041165225.1 Cyanobacteriota bacterium
CGTATCACAAATTCTGCCCACTTCGGCTTCCATGCTAGGGGTCAGATAGCCATCTTGTAAAGCTTGTTCAACGATTGAATTAATTCCCATAGTTAAAAATCAGATAATGAATGCAAATTGAACTAATCCTTCGCACTATCTTAATCTCTATTTTCCTGAATCGGAATAATATTTGGCTGAAATATTCGTGGAAAATTGAGCTAAATATCCGAATCTTTCGCTCAACAGCAATATTTACTCGATCGCGCCATATCTCCAGGGTACTGGATCTACTGCTATCTGGTTAACATATAAACCCCAGTGAAGGTGAGGCCCAGTAGCCGCCCCCGAATCACCAACAGTTCCAACCAGTTGTCCTGCCTTAACCATTTCCCCTTCCTCAACCTCAATATCTTGAAGATGCATCAAGATGCTCACTACCCCCTGTCCGTGGTCAATGCCAACTACATTCCCGTGAACCTGAAAGCCATCCGCTTCTCGACCAACAAGGCGAACTTGTCCTGCTGCGGGTGCAACTACAGGAGAACCTAAGCTCCCAGCATAGTCAACACCTTTATGATAGTAATCTTGGGCAAAGACACCGTTGTAGTAGCGACGTACCCCAAATCCTGTAGAAATCCGACTGGCATTGGGTCGGAGAAATGCTCCATGCCAAAACTTTTGGGGGGTAACTAGTTTTTTAAATGCCGCCACCCGCTCCAATTCCATGGGAGTTGCAGGAAGAGAAGCGCTACTACTCAGCCAGATGCGCTGTGTGGGAAAGATTTTATTTTTCAACCAGATGCCCACATTACTGGTGCTATTGTCTCCTTCTACCTCTACGGTCATTTTCCCTGGGGAACTTAAAGGAGAGGTGGGAATAAAGGCTCGGTAGTTATCGTCGTTTTTAAATACCTGCTGCTCCTGTTGATTGACCTTAACCGTGGGGATGCTGTTGGGATCTTCAGTCTTTACCAATACCGAGATCGTATCTCCTAGCTGAGGGGTTGGGGGCGAAATTTCAACTTCTAGAGCTTTACAGGGGAAAGCGATCGCCCAGAGCAAAGTGGCAGCAATTCCTGTCAGGGAGGGTCGAAGAGAATCAAACATACTAAATTTTATGGAAGCCCTTACTGGTAGAGATCAAATTTAATTTAGAGTCTATTTCAGCTTTTGCCAAATTGGGTTAATTGTTGCGAATTATGATTGCGAATCAGGGAAAGGTAGCGAGTTTTTTGTAGGATATTGATGTCGGGCAGTTTTCGTCGCCCACCTTCCCCTCTTGAAGGTCGCTTCGCTACCATGATTCCTGCGGTCAGGTTGTTAACTAAAATTGTTTTATAGATGAGTATTTCTAAATCTGTGGTGCAGCAGTTGCTGGACAATTGTCCAGGCTGGCGACCACAAATGTACTTCAAGTCTTCTTTGACCGCCCTATCTCATGCGATGGAGGATCTGGTATTAAATGATTCTGATACGCCCCTAGTCATTGCCAGTTTTCAAAGAGAGCGTTTTTATCGTCAAGAATCTCATCGTTATCGGCGGATTGCCCGTAAGTCTGACCAAGTATATGTTTTGGCTGCTCCAGAAACAGATTTTGCCAATGGTTTTGTCGATTATGAAACCGTGGCATTTGCTCCTGATGATGCCCTAGCTCAAGAGTGGCATTTAGTGATTATTGGTCAGCACTATGCTAGCTGCCTGATCTGTCGGGAGCGTCATGCTCCTATCGCTGAGAATAAGTATGTCTCGGCAATGGATACCAACCGACGTTTTGAAGGCATTTGGACTTTTGATCGCTCGGTGACAATGAAAGCGGGAAAAATAATCTTGGAGCGGATTGTTACCTACCGACCAGAGTTGGTAGACAAGATTACCCAAGCACAAAGTTTATATATTACGGATTCATCACTCTCGGCTCAAGCTACGGTTCAAATTGATTCTCCCCTGGCCAATCCCGACCCTTTTGTCCAGAGGCTCGTAACTTATCTTCAAGCCAGTCAATATAAACTACTCAAAGCCAATAAATCGCTGGCGATCAAGCAGCAAAAAGAACAACTGTTAAATTCGGTGAGTGATGCCGTCAGGCGATCGCTGAACACGAAACAAATCTTGCAGGTGGCGGTCAAAAAACTAGGAGAAGGGGTGGGAGTCTGTCGCTGCATTATCTATCGCTGTCGTGCAGGGGATACGGTGGCGACCATCGACCGTGAGTTCACTAGTCCTGGGATCAAGTCTGTGCGGGGGGAAAAGTGGCAGTTAGCTAATAATCCCCTCTTTGAACAAGCGATCGCCACTACCGAAACTATTAGTGTTGATAATACCCTCACCGATGAGCGTCTGACGAAAGTAGCTTGGGATCAAGGCACAGGAGAGTTCTTTCAAAATCTGATTCAAAATTACGCCATTGCTTCTTGGCTGCTAGTACCGATTTTTTATCAGGGCAAATTATTAGGGGTGATGGAACTCCACCACTGTGGTGCCAAAGCAATTACCTGGAAACCTGATGATATTGCCCTCGTCGATGCGATCGCCACCCAGGTAGGAGTGGCACTAATTCAAGCAGAAGCCTATGCCGACTTGGAAGACCTGAATGAACAGCTTGAAGCCTTAGACCGCACCCGCTCCAATTTAGTGGCGATCGTCGGTCACGAACTCCGTACTCCTCTATCCACCATTCAAGTCTGTTTAGAAAGTCTTGCCAGCGAACCAGATATGGCATCGGAATTGAGCCAAATTATGTTGGATACGGCGTTAAAAGATGCGGAACGGATGCGTAATTTAGTGCAAGACTTTCTTACCCTCTCTCGACTAGAAGGGGGTGGGGTAGAATGGAACATCGAAACCTTGTCCATTACTGAATGTATTGACTTGGCGATCAGTAATGTCAAAGCGCGCAACTTAGAACAATCAACACCACAAATCAACAATCTCACTAATCCTGAAGACATACCGCTAATTGAGATTGACGGCGAATGGCTGGTAGAAGTCTTAGCCAAGCTGCTGGATAATGCCTGCAAATTTACCGAGGCTGAGGGGGTAATTGCGATCGCCGTTAACACCAATGGTACTCAATCTAACGGCAAAAAAACCCTTGAAGTAACGGTTTCTGATACAGGTAGAGGGATTGAGACGGGCAGTTTAGAGACGGTTTTTGACCGATTTTATCAAGAGGAAGGAGCTTTACGCCGCAGCGCTGGGGGGACAGGGTTAGGGTTGGCAATCTGTCGCCAAGTAGTCAAAAACTGGGGCGGGGAAATCTGGGCGGAATCTCCAGGGAAAGATCGAGGTAGTATCTTCCATTTTACGATTCCCCTCCAGGCAACTAAACACAAATCTCCCCCCAACAATTCTCTCTCTGCCAAATATCAAAAAAGCATCGAAAGAAATATCAAGAAAAGTAACAAAAAGCATTAGAACTAATTCAGTCACTTGAAAATGATTGCCAGTGCTGCGAGTTAGCGCTGCTAAAAACTGTTACAGTTTTTGACACACTCATAATATTGTTCCAAGGCGAATGATAGGATGCCCTAAATACCTTTAATTGAGGATTTTTATTAACATGGCAGAAGAAATCAAGCTTTCTGGGAAGACTCCCCAGTTTGGTGGTAGCACAGGTGGCTTACTAACCAAGGCAGAAGTAGAAGAAAAATACGCTATTACCTGGACAAGCAGTCAAGAGCAAGTTTTTGAAATGCCGACTGGTGGTGCAGCGATTATGAATTCAGGAGAAAACCTGCTTTATTTGGCGCGCAAAGAACAGTGTTTGGCATTAGGGGCGCAACTGCGTACTAAATTTAAGCCTAAAATTCAAGACTATAAAATTTATCGCGTCTTCCCTAGTGGAGAAATCCAATATCTGCACCCTGCGGATGGTGTATTCCCTGAAAAAGTAAATGAGGGACGGGAATACAACGGCAAAAACGACCGTCGCATTGGTCAAAACCCTCAGCCAGCTACAATCAAGTTTTCTGGGAAAGCACCTTACCAGGTATAACCAGCAACAGATAAAATTAAGAAGGATCAAGCAAGAACAAATTAAAGAATTATATTTCTGCAATTTATGTTTCTGACTTATCCTTCTTTTTTATGGCAGATTCTCCAATATGGTCTCCAAATATGATTTTTCCCAATTTCGACCAGTTTACTGAACTAGCGCAACGAGGTAATTTTGTTCCTGTTTATCAAGAATTAGTTGCTGATTTAGAAACCCCTGTGTCGGCTTGGTATAAAGTATGTGCGGGTCAACCCTATAACTTTCTCTTAGAATCCGTTGAGGGAGAAGAAAAATTAGGTCGCTATAGCTTTTTAGGTTGCGACCCGATGTGGGTCTTAGAAGCCAGAGGAGAAACTACCACCCAGACCCAACGTGATGGTTCAGTTGTCCAATTCCAGGGCAATCCCTTTGAGATTTGTAATCAGTGTCTAGCTTCAATTAAGCCTGTCAAACTACCCGAACTTCCTTCTGGGATTGGTGGTTTGTTTGGGGTCTGGGGCTATGAATTAATTCCCTGGATTGAACCGCGAGTCCCGATTAAAGAACTTCAGCCTGAAGACTTGCCCGATGGAGTCTGGATGCAGGTAGATAATTTAATTATTTTTGACCAGGTGAAGCGCAAAATTTGGGCGATCGCCTATGCTGATTTACGAGATAATAGTCAGACATTAGAGCAAGCTTATCAGTTAGCTGGCGATCGCGTCACGAAATTGATGCTCAAGCTCCAATTGCCCCTGCCCATCGAGGCGAAAGCACTGTCTTGGAAGAATCCCCACCAAAATAGTCCCTCAGAAGACGGTGGGCTAGTTTACTGTAGCAATACCGAGGAGGAACTGTTCTGCCAGAACGTTAATAAGGTCAAAGACTATATTCAGGCAGGAGATATTTTTCAAGCAGTCCTATCCCAAAAGCTTTCTACTATTTACAAGGGACACCCATTTAATTTGTATCGTTCCCTACGGTTGGTTAACCCTTCTCCCTACATGAGTTACTATCAGTTTGGCGATTGGCAGCTCATTGGCTCATCTCCAGAGGTGATGGTGAAAGCAGATCGCAAAGCAGACGGGAAACTCATCGCTACCCTCAGACCAATTGCGGGGACTCGCCCCCGTGGTCTAACTCCTCAAGAAGATCAGGCTTATGCCACAGAACTCTTAGGCGACCCCAAGGAAGTTGCGGAACACATTATGCTCGTGGATTTGGGACGTAACGACCTCGGTCGAGTTTGCGTCAAGGGTAGCGTTACCGTAGACGAATTGATGGTGATCGAACGCTATTCCCATGTGATGCATATCGTTAGCAATGTGATTGGGGAGATTGAACCCGATAAAACTGCTTGGGATTTATTAAAAGCCTGTTTCCCTGCGGGGACAGTGAGTGGCGCACCGAAAATTAGAGCGATGGAAATTATTCACGAATTAGAACCAGAAAGACGGGGGCCTTATTCGGGAGTCTATGGCTACTATGACTTTGAGGGACAACTTAACAGTGCCATTACCATTCGGACGATGATCGTTCGTCCTGAACAAGAAAATCAATGCCTGGTTTCGGTACAGTCAGGGGCGGGAATGGTAGCCGACTCGATGCCAGAATCTGAATATCAGGAAACTTTAAACAAAGCCAAAGGTCTGCTGGAGGCAATTAGAAGCATCAATTAACCTGAAAGGTATTCGGTGATTTGAGGATCTTATAGAACCCTAGATCCCTCGATTTTGGTATCAAAACACACTTTTCAGTTTTATTTTAGAGTTATGCTAATTTAACCGTAATTTTTGGGCAGAATAGGACTGAAATAATCGTTTAACTTAAATAAGCATTCTAGTTGATAGCTAAATTTCAGGGCGATTGGGCAAAGCCCACGCTTCGAGATTATCCTTCGGGTAGGCTTCATGATCACAAAATCAGAGATGTATTTCAATTTAATCGCTAGAATAGATTGGAATTTAACTACTGAGTTTGTTTTAAGTTTCTCGAATCAATAACACCTGTATTTTTAAGCAATATTAATTAACGAAGATCAATGACTGAACTAACTCAAGATTTATCTTTGGCTCAAGCTCGCTCTTTGATGGATAGTTATGCTTTTGATCTAGGACGTGATAATGCCGAAAAACTTCTGGAGTATTGGCTAGATCTGTATCATGCTAACTGGATTAGATTGGCGACGATCGAAGCACTCTATCTAGGGCGTTATAAGGCAATCTCCGTTGAGCAGATCTTACATGTTTGGCTGCGAATCGGCACTCCTAACCCCCATTTCACTTATGAATTTGAGCGCTTGATCTGCCGTAAATTACCGAAGCATCTTTGTGACCTATCAGATTTGACTGCCAGTGCTTTTAAAACTGACAATAAAGCTGGCACTGTTAATTT
>JBEANW010000544.1:0-2793 GCA_041165225.1 Cyanobacteriota bacterium
TTTAGTAATTATTCTTCTAACCCTTTGTGCTGCTTATTTAACTCTTTTTAATCTTCTCCAAACAAAATGGATAGCCTACAGCATCTCTTATCTAGCCTATCTTATTTATCTGCTTAGTTATAATAATAAACAAAGCAATATACTGCTGGTTATATCGGGCATATTTACAGGATTAGCAATCCTAGCCAAGATTAACTGTGGCGCTTATCTATTCATAGGCATTAACTTAGGTCTATTAAGCGAGTTACTGTTAAGTAATAATCAAAGATATGAATTTAAAAGATTAAACCGATTAATCTACTTCAGTTTACCTGTCGTCGCCTGCATTGCCCTATATCTAATTGCCCATTACAACCATTTATCAGCATTAATTGATCAGGTAATTACTTTTCCTGGTCGAGATTTAGGACAACATCGGATTATTTCCTTCGCTTATCGCCAAGATGACTTATGGCAGTTATTCAAAGATTTTATTCCAATTTATTTCACTGTAACTTTCCCCTTAATTTGGTTTCATCTACAGCTAGTTAAGGCACATCAGAAACTAAAGGGTCAAAAACTAAAGGGTCAGATTTTCATTCCATTATATATAGCGATCGCAATTCTACCTCTACTACTTGTGGCGGAGTTTCAAGCCCCAAATCTGCTACCGAAACTATTCATTTTTCCCCTTATGGGGGTCATCTTCTGTCAGTTGTTGATTCGGGCAATTACCCCAGAACAATTTGCCACCGTCTGTACCTATGCCCTTTATTTGCATTATTATCTTAGTCGCTCTGACAATAGTCACTATGCACCTTTAGTTTTCCTGGTGATAGTCCTAATTTTTGGGGAACTACTCCAAAATTACTCACGAAAATTTCCTCGCATATATCCTCGCATCTATTGGTTTAGCTGGTTGTTTTTTCTGGCATACCTTCAATTATCCGTTCCCTGGCAAGAAATACAGACAAAATTCTTGAATTTTGAGCAAATTATTCATTCAGGACAGGTTTTTCAGGTAAAAGATACTCTCATGGCTCAAGGTGATGCCAAGTTTTTGATGTCTACCCGCCTACCTTTATCTGAACCTGAAGCCAAACTGTATCCAGATCAAGCCGAGTTAACTGCCCTGCAATTTGTTTATCAACATACCACCAAGGATGATTATGTCTATATTGGGGTGACGGATCATTCTCAAATCTATGTCTCCAACCTGAAACCCTATTGGGAATTAGGCAGAAAAATTGGCGTAACCAACTATCCTCTAGAGCCTGGTTTTAGTACGGAAAAAGGAGTGCAGGAAAATATGATTGCTCAACTTCAAGCAAATCATGTCCGCTGGATTGTCCTCTGGCAACAGCCTGAAGCGGAAGTAGATTTTGCTGGCAGAAATTACATTGGTTCAAACCTGCTAGATCGCTATATTCAACAAAACTACTCTTTAGTCAGGAAAATTGGTGATTATGAGATATATAGTAAGCTTGGGGTGCAATAGTTAAGGACTAGCTTTAGCAGATATCTGTCTGTGGCAGCAAGAGTTCCCGATATAATGTAAGCAAATATCGTCTTTCCTGTCACTTTTATGAACTACCAACACATCATCACAATTGAACCTGGAAAACGTAGTGGCAAACCCTGTATTCGAGGAATGCGAATCACAGTATATGATATTTTAGAATACCTAGCAAGTGGGATGAGCGAGGCGGAGATTTTGGAAGATTTTTCTGAACTCACTTCGGAGGACATCATGGCTTGTCTTGCTTTTGCTGCTGATCGTGAGAAAAAATTATTTGTGGCATCGTTGTGAAACTGCTTCTAGATGAAAATCTATCCGACCGAATCATTCACAGGATTATTGATCTGTATCCACATTCTGAACATGTCAAGACCCTAAGATTAATCAATACAGATGATGCAGTGATCTGGGAATATGCAAAGACGAATGGTTTTGTGATTGTTTCCAAAGATTCTGACTTTCATCAGCGCAGTTTACTTTATGGTCATCCACCCAAGTTTATTTATCTTCGAGTTGGAAATTGCCCAACACCGAAGATTACTCAAATTTTGAGAGATAATCTAGACACGATTATTCAGTTTGAAAGTAGCGAAATAGAAAGTCTTTTGGCGTTGACGTAATGTAGAGCCACTGGATAACGTAATGTTTACTTTATTAAGAGTCTCTAACACGGGTTTTAAGTGGCAAGATTCGAGATATTTTCGATATTCTGATTAATTTTTTTTGTTATTACGCAACAAGTTTAAAGTAACTCCGTGGCTCTTTCTGCTAAACCCGATCGCTCTCCCTTAAACAAAGTAATATGACCTGCCAAGGGTTCGTGTTTAAATCTTTCCACTACATAGGTTAAACCGTTACTCGCAGCATCAATATAGGGATTATCAATCTGATCGGGATCTCCCGTTAAAACTACTTTAGTGCCTTCCCCCGCACGGGTAATAATAGTTTTGACTTCATGGGGAGTAAGATTTTGCGCTTCATCAATAATTAAAAACTGTTGGGGGATAGTGCGTCCGCGAATATAGGTCAGAGGTTCGATTTGCAACATTCCCATCTCGATTAATTCTTGGTGTCCTCTGCGCCAATGTCCACTGTGTTCTGAGTTTTCTTGAGTGCCAAAAATCAAGTCAAAATTATCATAGAGAGGCTGCATCCAAGGGGTGAGCTTTTCATTAATATCTCCAGGGAGAAAACCAATATCTTTTCCCATCGGTACCACGGGACGAGAGATCAAGAGGCGGTTGTAGAGCTTTTCATCAGCAACTTTTTGGAGTCCCGCGGCGATCGCCAAGAGG
>JBEANW010000545.1:0-6262 GCA_041165225.1 Cyanobacteriota bacterium
GGGGGATTGTGATATCTTTGCGCCTAGTGACACCTGTGATCCAAAATATGGGAAGCTCTTGCGCCAGGCGGTAGACCAAGGGGTGGAAGTTTTGCCCTATCGCTTTGAAATTAATCCTCAAGGCATTAGCTATTTAGGATTGGCAGATTTTTTACCCAATCAACCGCTCAATTGATAGTTATCTCCCCTTGATCAAATACTTCGCCATCTTTACCGATACCCTGAATTGCTAAACGCTCTGGATAGACATCAATGGTAGCAAAGCTCAATCTGGCTGAGGAATAAGCAGTCCAGTCGGAACTAAATACAGGACGGGTTGCTGCTCCTGCACCGCAGGTTAAATAGGTTGTACCTTCAATCGATTCGGTGCGTTCATAGTTATGGTCATGACCATTGATATAAAGCTGAACTCCATAGCGGGAGAACAGAGGGGATAGCAGATTAATTAGCTCTTCGCTACCACCATGAAGTCCAGAAGAATATAAAGGATGATGGGCAAAGACGATTTTCCAAGTAGCGGTAGATGCTGCTAGATTTTTTTCCAGCCATGCAAGTTGCCTTGTCCAGTCGGCATTAGAATTACTATCTAGAGCAAAAAACTGGGCAATTCCCTGGGTAAAAGTATAGTAACGTCCATCCATATTAAACGCAGAGTAATTAACCTGATCCACGCCATTGTTGGTTAGAATGTCGTGATTACCTAGAACCGCATAAAAAGGTACTTGTTGTTTTCTGAGGAAGCGATAGGGTCTACCAAAGGTTGCTCCCACTCGTTGGATATCGCCATCATCATAAATGTTATCCCCTGCCATTAGCACTAGCTTGAAAGGATGCTGTTGATAGTAGTGGTTCATGACATCGGCGATCGCCAGTTGTCCTATATTTCCTGTCCCCACATCTCCCAAGGCAACGAAGCGATAGGTCGCGGCAGATTGAGTGGCAGATTGAGATGCGATCGCCTTGGAGGCTGAGGTTTTGGCTATTAGAGAACGACTGCCTAAAGCTAATCCGAGGGCGCTACCCGCCCAGTATAAAAATTTACGGCGTTTCAACAGATTAATTTCTCCTTTAGTTTTTACCAATTATCGATTATCAACTATCAATTATCAAACAAGAGCAATTCTGCTTGGGTTTGATTGAGGGGTTGGGCAAAGAAATATCCCTGGGCTGCTTCACAACCTAAATTGGTTAAATGAGTTACTTGATGGGGTGTTTCCACTCCTTCGGCGATCGCTTTCATCCCTAAAGAATGAGCCAGAGTAATAATAGTCTTGACAATTTCACAATTGTTTCCTGCTACATCTATCGGGCTAACAAAAGAACGATCTATTTTGAGAGTATCCACAGGAAAACGATGAAGATAACTTAAAGAAGAATAGCCCGTGCCAAAATCATCAATGCTGATCTGAACTTGTTGCTGTTTAATCTGAGTCAGCAGTTCAATGGTTTTTTCCCCTTGATCCATCAACATAGTTTCTGTCAGTTCTAATTTTAGACTTGACCCCTGAAGACCAGTCTGGGCAAGAATTCGTGATAATTTAGCGACAAAATCGAATTGTTTAATTTGCTTACTAGAAAGATTAACACTAATATGCAAAGCTGAAGCAGCAGGATAACTTAACTGCCAAGCACGAAGCTGCCGACAAGCTTCCTGTAATACCCATTCTCCCAGGGGAATAATTAAACCCGTGTCTTCGGCGATCGCAATAAATTCTCCAGGGGCAATAATCCCTTGCTGAGGATGCTTCCAGCGAACTAAAGCCTCAAAACCGATTAATTTAGTAGTTGCTAAAGAGACTATCGGTTGATAGTAGAGGACAAAATCTTGATGCTCCAGAGCAGAACGCAAGTTGGTTTCCAGTTGCGATAGATGAACTGTCTGTTCATACATTTCCTGATCAAAAACAGCGTAACGTCCTTTGCCCAAGGCTTTGGCTCGATACATAGCAATATCCGCATCCCGCAATAATTCCTGACCATTTTGATAATCAGAACCACCTAAAACAATACCAATACTCGCCCCCGAAAAAACCTTCTGTTCTTTAAGATGAATTGGCGAGGTGAGTTGGTCTAACAATCTTTCAGCGATTGCGATCGCGCCTTGGTAATCCTGTAAATCTTCTACCAGAATCGTAAATTCATCACCGCTCAAACGAGCTACCGTGTCGAGATCGCGAGAACATTCCCGTAGCAAATGAGAAATAGCAATTAAAAGCTGATCTCCCACCCCATGTCCCCAACTATCATTAATGATTTTAAAGCGATCGAGATCAATAAATAAGACCGCAAATAGATAATCTGGATGGCGGCGATGACGCTGAATCGCTTTGGTCAGATGCTCCATAAACAAAATACGATTAGGCAAGCCAGTTAGGGCATCGTGAAGAGCCTGGTGGGATAGTTGTCCCTGGGTTTGTTGGTGTTGCGTAATTTCCAGATTGAGCCGATCAATCATCTCTTCTAATTGTGCTGTTCGCTGCTGAACCTTCTGCTCCAATTGATTATTTAACACAGCAATTTCGGCTTTGGCGGTTTGTAAAGCTAGTTGATGCTGAATCCGCACCACGATTTCTTCTGCCTGAAAGGGTTTGGTAATGTAGTCTACCCCACCGACCCTAAAAGCTTTCACCTTATCAAATACATCATCAAAAGCACTCAAGAAAATAATCGGAATATCGCGAGTTGATTCATCCGCTTTGAGTTGCTCACAAACTTGATAGCCATCCATATCTGGCATTTTGATATCCAGCAAAATTAACTGTGGTGGATTTTTCTTGACGGTAATTAATGCCATAGTGCCATTTTTGACGCAACGCACTTGATAACCTCGCTCCGTCAACGAAGCAGACAGAACTCGTAAATTATCAGCGATATCATCAACTACTAAAATATTTCCCGCAGAAGGGGTTAATGGTTTAATGTTCATAATTTGACCGCTGCTTGAGCTAAATTCATAATGTGTTCAAAATCAAAGTTATCCACTTCTAGTTGAATAGCTTGCGCTAAAATTTGATGTTCTGGAGGTATGCGGGCTAATAATTCCCTAATTAATCCTTCATCAATCATGGAAGCTGCTTCGGCAAGTTCCGCCAGCCACCCATCAGGCATCATGGCTAAGGCTTCGGAGGTTAATTTTTCGAGACTTTCTAGGGTAGTCTCCTGGAGATCAAACTTTTCATAAAGATATTGGACTCCCAAATATTGAGCCATTTTGGCAAAGATCACTTCTTCCCGAAAAGGCTTGCGGACAAAATCATCACAACCAGCGGAAAGTACCACGGCTCTTTCTTCCTCTAGGGTGCTGGCGGTTAAAGCAATAATTACCGTCGCTTGTCCTTGAAGATGAGCTTTAATCTGTTGCGTAGCTTCATAACCATTCATCACGGGCATTCGCATATCCATCCAAATCAGCTGAGGTTGCCAACTTTGCCAGATAGCTACCGCTTCTTGTCCGTTAATTGCTGCTTGGACTTGAAAACCAATGGGTTGGAGTAACTTCAGTAATAATTGTCGGTTTTCGGGGCGATCGTCCACCACCAGAATGCGATATTCTTGCTGCTGGGGTTGGAGTCCCATAACTCTTTTGCTTGTTTTGGGTGCTGTAGAGTAAATCGATTCAGCCACCTGAGCCTGAATGTCAAATTTAAAGATCGTACCCTTACCTAATTGAGAACTAACGGTAATTTCTCCCCCCATCAATTCCACAAACTTTTTACTAATGGGTAGCCCTAAACCTGTGCCTTCTTGAGATTGCTTACCAGCTTCTGTTTGCATAAAAACTTGAAATAGACTGTCTATTTCTTCGGTGGCAATTCCCGCACCAGTGTCTTCAATCTCAAAGGTAATAATATTGTTGGTTTGATCTCTTGCTTCTCCCCTAACCTTGAGAATTACCCTACCTTCATGGGTAAACTTGATGGCATTGCCTAAGAGATTAATTAAAACCTGGCGTAGTTTTTTGTCATCGGTGTGGATGTATCGAGGTAAGTTAGGATCTCGTTCAATAATTAACTGCAAACCTTTGGACTCTACTTTCAGGGCTAACATTTCGGCGATTATGTCTAATAATTCAGCTAGATCAAAATCAGTTGCATAAAGAGTCGTTTTTCCTGACTCAATTTTGGCTAAATCCAAAATATCGTTAATTAGAGAAAGCAAGTGTTCGCCACTGCGATTAATAATCCTGAGATTCTCTTTTTGTTCTGAAGTTAGAGATGTTTCACGGTTCATCAATTGGCTGAAACCCAAGATCGCATTTAAGGGCGTTCGCAATTCGTGGCTCATATTTGCCAGGAATTCACTTTTGGAACGATTAGCCGATTCTGCGCTGTTTTTTGCTTGCTCTAGTTCAAGGGTTCTACATTCAACCCGAATTTCTAATTCTTGATTGATGCTATCAAGTTCCTCATTCGTATGAGCTAACTTGGCAAAGGAGGTTTGCAACTGTTGTGCCATTTCATTAAAGGAACTGGATAATACCCCCAGTTCAACAATTCCCGTGACGGCTACTTTTTGGTGCAAATCCCCCTGAGCGATCGCCGAGGCTGCCTTGCCCAGATTAAGAATTGGTTGCGTAATCCAACGGGAAGTGATTAACCCCAGTAAAACAGCTACGATCAGCGCCAAAAAACAAAGTAGGATCGTTGTTTTGGTATTAGCATCTATTTGTGCCATGAAGTCTGATTCGGGGATGACCACAATGGTTAACCAATCTATTCCCCGTAGATCTTGCAGTGGCTGTACATAAACAAGTTGTTGTTTGCCGTTGAGTTCAAAAGACAAGCTTTGACGGTCGGTAATTTGTTGAAGATTGCCAAATTTTTCGGTTAAGTGTTTAGCTGTCCCTTGAATTAAAGGATTGTTGCTTTCGGTAGCCAGGAGTCGAATTTGTTGATTACCTTTTTTAAGATAAGGTGGCTCCCCAGTGGAACTAGCAATGATAGCTCCTGAACGTTCTAAAATGAAGGAGTGACCAGAGTGGCTAACTTCGATCTCGCGTAAAAAATCACTGATTTGAGAGAGAAAAATCTCCACTCCTAAAACACCTTTTAGCTCCCCTGCCCTACTGTATACGGGGGTTACAGCTTTAATTTCTAAAGCCAATTCACTAGAAGACAAAGAAACTTCGCTCCAAGCTGGTTTTTCTTTGGTGTTGCCAGAATGCTGGTATAAAAAATACTCTTCGGAATCAAATTTATTGCTACTAATTAGTTTGGTGCGATTTCCCTGTTTATCCAGTTCATAAACATGGCGATTTTCCCCTGTAGATTGGTCTTTAACTTTGGCAACAAATTGACCCTGATCAGGCTTTTGTACACCAATAAAATTGCCTTGATTGTCTATATAGAAAAGATAAGGAACAATTCCATGAGCTTTAATTTGACCATAGAAAAATTTCTCTAAAGCGGGCAGATCCTCTAGATTGAGATTACCATTTTCGGCGATCGCCAGTAAAACTTGATTGACTAAATGGGGTTTGGCTAAAAAACTCACTGTTTCTTTCTCAACCCGATTGGCAACTTCTGCTTCCAATCTATTCGCTAACTCCGCTACGGATTGTTGTCCATTTTTGAAGGAAAGATAGCCGACTAAGCCGACTGCACCCACAACCTGTAACACGAAAGGTAAAACTAAAACTAGACGTAGGGGTAATCCTGTTAACTTAGGGGTAGCAGTTTTGATGTTCATCTAGATCTAGTTAAAAAAAATCGGTACTAGAATGGCAAAATAAATATTCCCTATTTATGTTTCCCAAAAACTTACTTAAAGTAACAAAATTCATAAATTGACGGCGGATTGAGCAAGATTAATTAGGTGTTCAAAATCAAAGTTATCCACTTCTAGTTGAATAGCTTGGGCTATAGTTTGATGCTCCGAAGGTATGCGGGCTAATAATTCCCCAATTAACCCTTCATCAATCATGGAAGCTGCTTCGATCAGTTCTACCAGCCACCCATCAGGCATCATGGCTAAGGCTTCGGAGGTTAATTTTTCGAGACTTTCTAGGCTAACCTCCTGGAGATCAAACTTTTCATAAAGATATTGGACTCCCAAATATTGAGCCATTTTGGCAAAGATCACTTCCTCTCGAAAAGGCTTGCGGACAAAATCATCACAACCAGCGGAAAGTACCACGGCTTTTTCTTCCTCTAGGGTGCTGGCGGTTAAAGCAATAATTACTGTCGCTTGTCCTTGAAGATGAGCTTTAATCTGTTGCGTAGCTTCATAACCATTCATCACGGGCATTCGCATATCCATCCAA
>JBEANW010000546.1:0-3784 GCA_041165225.1 Cyanobacteriota bacterium
GGTTCACTAGTTTCAATTAAAGTATGCTGTAAATCTCGCCAGCCCATGACTTTAGCAAATTTAAAACTACCCTGGGGTGATTCCTTGAGTTGAATATCTTGGACAATCTTAATTCCTAAGAGGCGACTGCGATCTATGGTAGCAGCTAAGTTTTTCACCCTGAAAGCAATATCTGCAACCCCCGCAGGATGATGATTGAGATATTGAGCCACTGGACTAGTAAAATTCAGGGGCGAAGAAATCACAAAATAAGCAGAATTGAGAGCAATTAACTCAGTACGGGTGTGCTGATTGACACAGGTGCCGATCTTTTGAAAACCTACATTACGAATCAACCAGTTGCTCGTTTTTGTTGCATTGCTGGTGTAGAAATGAATATGATCGATCTTCATCAAGAGTACCGCTAATGTTTTTATCTGGTGTATTGAACTAGCCTATTTAGTTGCACAAATCAAACCAAAGCGAATCAATCCTCTCGCATAGCCACGACTCATTAAGCCCAGAGATAATGCTCCCTGAATTGTTTGCCAACCTGCTTTCAACAAACCTACGATCGCTTGGGGGGCGATCGCTGTATCAATCACCACATCCCAAAACGGTTCAACGGCGATCGACCAATCATCAGAGATCATGTTCTTGAAACCACATTCAGTAGCGATCGCGCGGTACTCTGAGAGGGAAATAACGTAGGGTAAGCAATAGACGCGATAAATCTCTTTGAGATGAGCCACCTCACTAGGAGTCAAATCCCCTGCCCAAGAATCGGTTTCTCGATGACACCAGGTAGCAAAGATCATTTTTCCTCCTGGTTTGAGGACACGATAGCACTCAGACAAAAACTTAGCTTTATCTGGCATATGTTCCCCGCTTTCCAATGACCACACTAAATCGAAAGTATCATCCTCAAAGGGCATCTCTAAAGCATTAGCCACGGCAAAACTAACTTGACCATCTAAACCAGCGGCGATCGCTCTTTCCTGCGCTCTTGATGCTTGAACAGGAGAGAGAGTAATGCCTGTCGCCTTGCTGCCAAACTTTTGTGCTAAGTGTAAAGTACTGCCCCCAATACCACAGCCAACGTCGATAATGTTTTGTGGAGGATTGCTTTCGTGGTAACCACCCCAAAGTAGCAACTCTTCAATCAGGTCGATTTGTGCTTGACGGCGATCCAGCTTGTAGTTACCATTTTTGCCATAGTAACCGTGGTGCATATGTTCACCCCAGATAGACTCCCACAGTCCACTAGAAGCGTCATAAAACTCACGAATATCTTGATATAAACTATTACTCATCACAAACACAATTAAGATGACGGTTCAACGTACTTTTACCATAGCTAAATCATTCATTCTTCGCTGAGAATCATGACATTTGATCACAAAACATGAATAAATTCAATGGTTTTTAACGACATATTGCAGAATTAAGCTTATAGCTCATAGCTTACAGCCAGCGGCTTCGCCCCTTTATTCCCGCTCTTGCTCAACATGAACTTGACGACGACGACGATACCAGGTTGCTCCTCCAACTAATATTCCAGTCAAAGCAAAAGCAGCCATCAAGGGTAAAATATTGCCCCGAGATAATTCGGTAATACCTGCCCCCATCATCACAAAAGGCAAAACCCCAGGTAAAGTACCCAATAGAGTCCCCACTAAATAATCTTTGAATTTAATTGAAGTTAATCCTGCGACAAAATTGACGATCCCGTAGGGAATTATGGGCAAAAGGCGAATAGCAAACAGATAAAACAGTCCACCCTGGCGAATTTCAGCATCAACGGCGTTCCATCGTCCACCTAGCTTTTGATTAACCAATTCCCTACCAATGGTGCGAGTAAAGGCAAAAGCAGCGATCGCCGCCACCAAAGCAGCTATAGTAGTCCATAATGTCCCCCACCACACACCAAAAAACGCTCCCCCTGTAAGGTTGAGGGGAGTTGAGGGCAAAATCAACAAAGTTCCCAGAGTGTAGAGCAGGATAAAAATAACTGGGGCAAACCCGTCCATATTCTCTAACCATGCTTGCAACTGCTGGCGATCTATCCCGCCGATAACCAAGATACCGATTCCTGTAGCGACAAGACAAAAGATAGTTAAAAAGACAAAGCTATTTTTAAGCTGGGGCATTTTGCGATCGCATGATTATTATTTTATGATTACCACTTTATTAGGTACATCTAGGTTCTGTTTGGGGAAAGGGAAAAAGGGAAAAGCATTACCTCATAGTTTCTGAGAATTGTTATGATTCTTTTTTGCAGCTAGAGTCTTGTGAACTCTGAGACAGTTGCGTTGCGGGGGTTCCCCCCGTTGAGCAAACTGTCGAACCCGCAGGGCGAACTCCGAACTCCGAATTCCGAACTCCAAATCCATATTCTTCCCTTACTAAATATAAAGGTCTGGCTTTCACTTCTTCATAGACACGACCTAAATATTCTCCCAGTAACCCTAGAGTAATTAACTGAATCCCACCCAAAAATAGGATTGTCACGATCAAAGAGGCATAACCAGGGACATCAACCCCAAAAATCAAGGTTCGCACCACTAGCATCAGGGCATAAATGAGCGAAATGAGCGAAATACTGATGCCAACATAACTCCAGATTTTGAGGGGTAAAAAACTGAAGGAAATAATCCCATCCAGGGCAAAATTCCATAATTTCCAATAATTCCAGGTAGTTCTACCAGAATAACGAGGTTCGCGGTCAAATAAGATAGCAGTTTGCTTATAGCCTACCCAAGCAAATAAACCTTTCATAAATCGGGTTCTTTCAGGCAGCCGTTTAATGGCATCTACTACTCGACGATCTAATAACCGAAAGTCTCCTGTATTAGCAGGGATGGGAACTTGGCTCATCTTGCCGATAGTTTGATAAAAAGCTAGTGCAGATATTTTTTTCAACCAAGTTTCTCCCTGCCGCGATCGCCTGGTAGCATAAACAACATCGTAACCTTCGCGCCACTTGGCAATTAACTTGGCAATTAATTCTGGTGGATCTTGGAGATCGGCATCTAAAGGAATGACCGCAGCCCCGCTGGCATAATCGATTCCCGCCGTTAAAGCAATCTCCTTGCCAAAATTACGAGACAGATTCACGATCTTGATGGCAGGATCTTGGCGATTGAGTTCAACTAACTCTTCAAAAGTATAATCCAGACTACCGTCGTTGATGCAGATGATCTCATAGCTGGTATTAAGCTGCTGCAATACAGGAGTCAACCTAGCGAATAAATGTTTAATGCTGGAAGACTCATTGTAAAGAGGAATAATTACCGAAATTTCTACCGAATCAGAATTGAGAGACATCAGCACTTCAACAGGATAATGACATATCTTAAGCCAATTTTAGTTAATTGGTGGGAATTAACTAAAGAACATCAAGGCAATATTTAGTCAATGATTAAACCACATCCACCTTGAGAACTGGAGTTTTTGACGAAACTGGGATATTGTCATTAAGAAGGCTGAATCAGAGAAAATAAGGATGCTAAAGGTAAAGTGTCACCAGTGGAATCAGAGCAAAGAGCAGTTAAGAGAAATAGCACTTACTGCCGATCATCCTCGCAGATCTTCAGGAGCTAAAAACCTTAATTAGCGATCGCTTTAATCAACTCGATCGCAAACTTGATGAAACGAAAGCTGAACTGAAGCAGGATATTAGTGATATCAAAGGTGATATTAAGGCTCTTCACGTTGAAGTTAAAGGCTTATACAAGAGATTGTCTAATGTCGAAAATCCAGTTAAATCATTAAATCATTAGCCAGAACGATGGCGATCGCTTTT
>JBEANW010000547.1:0-7113 GCA_041165225.1 Cyanobacteriota bacterium
AATGCCTTGAGAAAGATTGAGGTGGCAATAATTAAGGCGATCGCCCCGAGAATTATTTCTAATACTTGCTGCTGATTTTTTTGCACTTACTTATTTAACTAACTTACTGAAATAAACAGGAATGAGCTTGCGATCGCCACAGGATTCTGGGTTTAAAGCTGCTTGAATGGAGTAATCGTAGCCAAGTTCGGGATGGAAGTAAGAACTGTAGACAAACGCATATTTCAAAGCGACAATGGGGGCGGTTTTAATATCTTCGCCAATATGCCTGCTGATCAAACAAACCTCGTCCCCTGGTTGGATCTTACTTAAGAATTTTTGCTTCACCCCAAAATTGATGTACTGAGCCTCACTGATCAATGATGGTTTGACATACAAGCCGTGAGTCTTGACCAATACAATGGTGAGAAATATAGCGTAGACTAAACCCATATATTTGGGCTGTAACCATTTCCCTAATAGCTGATAGTTTTTGGGCAGGGCAACTAGATAAAGATTGAGAGATACTAGGGCGATCATCCAGTACATAAAGTATCTCAACTCGTGGGATTGAGGAAAGTTGAGGGGAGGCAGGGACATGGCGATCGCCGTTAACAAAGCATATTTAGCTGATTGAGAGCGATCGCCTTGAGGCAAAGATTTATTCTGGATCAATTCTCGTAAGGTAAATCCCAGCAGCAGCAGGAAATTAAAGACTACATAAGCACCAAAAAAACCACCCCGACGATTACGCTGGAGATCATCACTCCACTGATCGGGAGTCCAGGTTCGAGGAGTCCCAATGTCTAATACTGATGTTAGCCAATTTACTTGACGATTGCCTCCATGATAGGCTTCGGGACTCAGTTTATGGTTGAGGACGATTCCCGCTACCTGAACCTTGATCGGATAGAAGGGATTCTGGTAAACCACGGTATTTTTGATCGGGCTAGCAAAAATAATTAGGCTGGCAAGTACAGCAACGGGGAAGATTTTAACTAGTTGTTTAATCCCTGGACTCTTTTGCCAAACGAGCCAAACAAGTCTCAAGCTAGTGACGATTAGGATTAGGAAAATTAAGGGTTGTAGCTGAGTTTTGGTATTAACAGCGATCGCCGCTCCCAGGAAAGCCATCAATAATTCTGTCTTGGTTGGTAACTGAGAATTTTTATAAAAGCTATAAGTCATCATTACGAGGATCGACGTGCCAACATTCCCCAGTAGATCCACAAAACTCGTACTGGCATGGGTGAGAACCAAAGGAATCGAAAATAAGGCGATCGCCGATAGGTAAAGCGGGACTTGAAAGAACTTTTTGAGAAAGTATAAATAACCAATGACCGAGAAAAAACTCACTAGGTTGGTGGACTGCATCCGCCCTGTAATGCGCCAGAAAAAACCCTGGAGAAAATGTGCTAGGAGGGGAAAACCAGCAAAACGTGGCTCAAACCATTTTTCATCCCCCAGAAACATCGATTTGGGCAAAATACCCCAGATTCTGCCCGCAAAAGGCAGATGATACCAGCCTGGATCGTAGTTATTATCAACATCTAAAATTGCCTTGAGGAAGATTGCCGAAATTAAAACAATGGCAACCAAGTATAAAATTACCTCTATGCTCATGGTGCGCTGTTGGGATCGTTCTTTGGTCGCAAGATTCAACATAGAGAATAAACAATAACTACTAAAATTACTAAAGCTAAATAAATTAAATTAATTAATTCTGCTTCGAGGCGAATAGGGCAAATCGCTCGATAAACGAGACTACAGCAAACACCGCGAGGACAATTACCACCGCTACTACGTATAGAAATCGCTGCATGAGAGAAAACTGCACCGAGACTTCCCCAGGTACATTAAATAAGTCCAGTAAGCCAATCCAGCTAAATTCCATAAATCCTAAATTAGCGGGAGTAAAGCTGATTAACATTGCCAACTGCACAATTGGCGTGACGAAGACCACTGCCCAGAGTTTGATTTTAAACCCACCAGCGATCGCAATTAAAAGTCCGCGCACGATCCAAACGATGTAGCGCACCACGGAAACCCAATAAAGATAAAGAGTAAAATCCTTCCCTAAAATTGAGTCGTTGCCCCCAGTTATTTCAGTGACAGCAGCTTCGTTTTTACCCGACTTTAACTGTTTCATCCAGGTTAATGTTTTAATCAACCAAGAGATCAAACGTCGATGCCATTTATTGATAATAAAGTGAGTGGCAATAGTTGTCGCGATCGCCATAAAAACCGCTACCGACAGGGAAATATACCCAAACACATAAAGAATAGCAGCGGGGAATAGCAGCAGGGGAACCAACATATTGAAAAATTGATCATAAATAATCGACAAAAATCCCCGCGAAAAAGAACTAATTTTATGCGCCCTTAAAGCCACATTCTGCACCATCACCATCCCCACATATTGGGGCATAAACTGCATGGTGAGAGAACCGAGGGTAGTATAGAACAAATAAAATTTTAATGGTTGTTGATTGTCGGGAGTTAGCTTTTGCGTCACCAGCCCCCACTTATAGGCAGTGAGAAAGGTATGAATAATTAGGGTACTAATAGCCAATCCTGCATATAAAGGATTTAAACCATAAAAACTGGCAATAATTTCGTCTACATCAACCTCAGTAAAACGTAAAATTAGCCAGACCAAGAAAAACCCTACAGCCAGAGATAAAACACTAGAGATAATATTCTTTTTATTCAGCATTTCCTCTTTTACGTTAAATATTGATTGTTAAGCATCTTCTCTTTTCTTTTCTTGCCCTTTCCCCTTTCCCCTTTTACCCTTTCCCCCTCTTACCCTGACAAATCAGCGTAGCCCCACTGATCCAACAAATCTAGTTTCAGTAACTCAGAGATTTTAGCTACTTCTGGCTGATACTGACCCATAAGCAAGAGTTTAATCGCTTCAGGCATTTTGGCTTTGGGAGCTTGATGCCAGAGCAATTTCTCGACGATCTTGTCCCGCACAAAGTCATTAAACTCTTGAGAAAGTAAATTCTTAGCAATACTTTTGGCTACAGGATTATTAATTAAGCTGTTGACAGTCTTAAACTTAACTTCCTTATTGATATTGACCGCAGTGTATTCGGGAGTAAAGTTGGGTTCCACCCCTAAAAATTCCAAGACCTCGCGGAAAATACCCTCATTGGCTGATTGAAATTCCTCAAAAATAATCACTTTAATTTGCTCTGGCTTAAAGCGATCGCAATAGCGCTTGACCTGCTGATAATACTGTACTCTTTGGGAGTAATAAAGATAACTAGGACTAGTGACCCTGGGACTGAGGGCTTCTTCCTGCTTGCGCTGTGGCTCTAATGCCAGCGCCGTCATAAAGTCTGGCTCATTTTCTTCGGTAAACTTAACGTAGTGGCTATGAAGAGAATAAAGAAACTTGGCAGGTTCTCGCAGCACAATAATAATCTTGGCATCAGGATTGAAGTTATAAATTTTTTCGGCTGCTACCTGAGAATAAAGATAATTAGTGGAAGATTCCCCTATGACATTTTTTCCTTTGTTTTTTGCCTTGTTAAACAACTGGAGATAGGCCGACTCACTTCTATAGTCATAAAAACGCTGTTTGCCATAAGCGCGATCGCTTTCTAAATGAAAATCTGCACAAAAGAAATGTGGCTCTTTAACACTCGACATATATATTTCGGGATGCTGTCCCAAAAATTGATGTAAAGCGGTGGTTCCCGATTTTGGTTGCCCGACAATAAATAGATTAGGCTTCATAAAAACTATGATTAATACCTGTTCAAAAGCTTAAAGCTAATGATTAAAACTAATAATTAACGACTAACCTTGAGTCTGTAATTTGGCTTTCAGACGAGCCATAATCCGTTCTTGAATTCGCGAATCTTGCCAATATCGCCACCAACCTGTTGGTCCCAAGAGGGCAAACTCTAAAGCTAGTTTGAATAAATTAGGAGATTCTCCATGAACCATTGCTGCCAAGGTGGTGTTAACCTCCGTCGAAAAGAAAGCGACCTTGCTCACTTCTTTGCTAGATTTGAGCGCAAGATGTTTATCCACCACCGAGCGCATCTGTTGACGAAATTCGGCAACGCTGGAACTACGACGAATAGTTTGAGAGTCACCATGTACCCGAAAAGCGGTTAAAGCCTGGGGAATATAACAGGTATCCCCTAAAGCAGCTAACTTGAGCCAAAAGTCCCAGTCGGCGGTGTACCATAGCTCGTCACTCAGTCCCCCTGCCTGCAAAGCAGCAGCGCGTTTAAACAGAGGGGCTGGAATCGCCACAAAGTTTTGTACGAGGAGCTTTTCAACCATTTCGTCCCCAGAGATAATTCTCCGTTTGCTGGCTAAAGGACAACTCCATAAACCCAGAGGCTTACCCTGTTCATCGATAAATACTGAGTCATGAAGATATAAATTAGCTTGAGGATAGGCAGCGATCGCTTTTTTAAGCTGCGCCAGTCTTCCTTCTAGCCATAAATCATCCTGATGGAGAAAACAAGCATATTCCCCCCTTGCCTCCATCAAAGCTTGATTGGTATTGACAACCCAGTTACCAGCCCGTGCTTTAGTAATTAACTTGATCCTTAGTCGGTCTTGAAAACTTTCGATAATGCTCAGAGTATCATCAGTAGAACCGTCATCAATCACCACACATTCAAGGTGATGGTCTTGTTGCACCACCACCGAATTCAAAGCTGCGGTTAAATACTTAATACCGTTATAGGTAGGCATAATGACCGATAACCAAGGTTGCTGACTCATCGTTTTAAACCGAGAATACTTAAGAAGAAGCTCGAAAAGATAGCTTGAATACCCAATGCCAGACAGGTAACTCCAGGAATGACAATCGGCATCGTCTCTGTGGGATTGAGGGAGCCAAAATCATGTTGTCCCCAAATACCAAAGGCATACACTGAGGCTGCCAGACCCAAGGCTAAGAGTACTGTGCCTGCAATCAAGCCTGTTTCTAAGTTGAGATAGTCAAACAGCTTGTTTAAGCGTCGATCTTCTGGCAAAAGACCTTCACTGATACCAAATACCTTGGTAAACAGGGCGAACATGACAATCTGAAAGCCAATGGTCATGGCGGTGGAAGAATAGAGCAAACTATGGACTTTAGGGCTAGGCAAAAGGGATAAAGTAGCCAAAAATCCCCCCAGAATTAAAAAGATTCCAGGATAGAAAAATAGCCAACGGGGACTATACATCAATAAGAAACGCAGGTGTCTCCAACCATCCCGCCAAGTATTGAGGTGAGGCGGACGAGTCCGACCAGCAGGGGCTAAGGTAGTAGGCACTTCAGTAATTTGCATTTTGTGTAAGGTGGCTTTCACTACCATTTCACTAGCAAATTCCATCCCTGTAGTTTGCAATTCTAAATTGGCGATCGCATCTTTACGAAAGCCCCTCAGTCCACAGTGAAAATCATTACAAGGACTACCAAATAGCAACTTACCAATACCAGTCAGGACAGGATTACCCAAATAGCGATGGAGGAAAGGCATTGCCCCCGACTCGATGCCCCCACGGAAACGATTGCCCATCACCAAATCATAGCCATTGCGTAATTTGGCAATAAAAGGATTAAGGTTGCTGAAGTCATAACTATCATCTGCATCTCCCATGATGATATAGCGACCCCTAGCAGCAGCAATTCCCCCCTTGAGGGCGCTACCGTAACCTTTAGTAGGAACGTTCACTACTATAGCGTTAAGCCTTCTAGCTATTTCTTGAGAACCGTCATCACTGCCATTATCGGCAATAATTACCTCTCCTGCTAAATCGTTTTCAGCTAAAAACCACTGAGCTTTACGGATACAAGTTTCCAAAGTCTCCGCTTCATTTAGACAAGGCATAATGATTGATACCTCGATGGCACTGGTCTGCTCAGTACGCTCAAAACTGATGTTCACTGGTGTTTCTCTAGCTCTGATGTTGCCCAACATAGTTCATCCTCTCTTGATGATTACTCAACGGTCTAAGACCTGGTTTTCTGGTTTTTTGCTTACAGCTACTTTCTGGTTCAATGCGCTTGATTTAACAGCTAAACTGAAAAAAATAAAATATGAGATAACTTGCAACTTATTGATCGCAATGAACTCTCATATTTATTGACCCAACTTCTTATTCAGTAAGCTTTGCAGCAATAAACTGACCCTTTCTAACAATCTTTTTTACAATTTCGTAGCCGTTTGTCACTAAAAATATCTCACTAAATAAAAATACCTAATGTAATCGATTTCTTCACTATTTGACCAACCTGTAACCATGTTTTGCAAGGACAATGTGCATCTCTTAGACAACATTTATTTCAATAAAAACAAGTTAAAAATAGACAAGAAGGAAAGCGATTCAATAGTGATTAAGCTTATCTTAAGAAAGTAGCTAATTTGTGTAAAAGTCTGGTGAACGAAAACCTGTTTAGGATTACTAATGCCAGAGAGAAAGAATTTGCTCTTTTCCCATTCTTACGAAGTTTGCTCAACGGGGGGAACCCCCGCAACGCAACTTCGCGCTTTCCCCTTAATTCCCAAGCAACTCATGCAAAAAGCCATAACTTTTCTCCTGATCATCACCATCGCTGGTCTAACTCTAGTTTCCGCAGTGGTGTATCTACTTACGGAGTCTTGGTGGTTTGAGACGGTAGGATTGACGACGGTTTTTTGGCAGCGGATTGTTTGGCAGGGGGCAATTTGGCTCGCCACCTTAGCAATTTATGGCGCTTTTTTAGGTTTTAATTATTGGGTGGCGTTAAGGTTGACAGGCGATCGCGCTTTTCGCTTTTTGGAATCGAGCGAATTTGAACCATATACCGATAGAATTGCCAACTATCTCATGGCGGTGGTGA
Organism: Cyanobacteriota bacterium; assembly: GCA_041165225.1. Lineage (GTDB taxonomy): Bacteria > Cyanobacteriota > Cyanobacteriia > Cyanobacteriales > Xenococcaceae > Waterburya. Next base: position 6,821 of record JBEANW010000547.1, read on the forward strand.
TTTTTATTACTGCTCTGAGTGTCGCTAATCTGAGTGCTACCGCCTGGGAATTGTTTCCTCGATGGCTTAATGCCACGGAGTTTAAAAGAGCCGATCCCATCTACCACCAGGATCTGGGGTTTTACTTCTTTCGTTTACCGCTGTTAGATAGCCTGGAAAATTGGTGGTTGACCCTGCTGATCGCAGGACTAGTTTTATCGGTTCTAGTGTACGTCTTTAAGGGTATTCTGCGTTTTGACTGGCAGTGGAAAAACCTTGTCATTGAACAGGAATGGCAAAAATTAATTACCAAA
>JBEANW010000548.1:0-2691 GCA_041165225.1 Cyanobacteriota bacterium
AAAAAAGCCTACAAAATCATTGCTGCCGAAATAAATAAAGCCGCAGCAAAAGATAAGATTGCGGGGGAAGTTTCCCGAAAAATTGCCTTAAAACAACTGAAGCAACTAAACAATACTAAAGGCACACCCGTTACAGAGGAAGAACTAAAGTACTTAATCAGCGATCTATTTCCTGAGTTTAATCCCAAAATTATCAACAAAGCGATTCGCGTTAATCATCCTTCCCACGTTTTCTGGTGGATACCAAAAATGATTTTGGGCTTAGGCGGTATGGCTGGACTAGTTTGGGTACTTAATTTACCTTACCCAATGATTCGCCGTCCTGTGGCTAGGACTGTACCGATTATACTTTTGCCAAGTTATCTAAAAATGGATCGCAACTATCGTGAAGCGATCGCCAAAGTCGAACAAGCGGATCAGTTGGTTAACCAAGCCACCAGCTTGGAAGATTTGAAGTTAGGTCAGGAAAAAGTTGACCAAGCACAAAAAAATCTTGATGCTTTACCCGTTTGGTTTTTAGGATACGAACCCCAAATGCACGGTTCCTTTTTTGGTTTTGGCTGGAAGTTTACTTTTGATGAATTTGAGGCAGCAAGAGCGAAAGTAGGCAGAATGGATGCGAAGATTTTTCAGGAAATCAATGCTTATGGAAAATTAGAACAGGCACAGCAAGAGATTAACCAGGCAAAACAAAACTATCAGCAAATGGAAGATCCCACCGCTAAACAACAGGCAATATCTGCTTGGCAAGCAGGGATCGACAAATTAAATCAACTCCCTGCTGATACCGTCGCCCAGAAACAAGCAGAGAATAGTTTTGAGGCATATATTCGAGATTTTAGTCAGATATCAGGTTTAATCGCGGGAAACAGTCGCACCAATAAAGTTATTGCGGTAGCACAACAGTTTCATAGCCAGGCAAGTAATAGCTGCGCCAATCCGCCCCATTCGGTCAATCGTTGGCAGGAGTGCGCTAATTTACTCAGTAGGGCAATTGCTGTTTTAGAAAACGTTCCCTTAGAAGATGCTGGATATTTAGAAACTCAAACTCTACTGGCAACCTATGAAGCGGAATTAAGCGAAATGCGTATTCGCCTAGAGGAAGAATCCTCATCCCAAAGAGAATATGACTCGGCACAACAAATGATTACCAATTTACCCAAATCTGTAGATCAAGATAATCGAGATCGCACTACTAGAGAAATTTTAACCATCATTAATCAGCTAGAAAAAGTTAAGCCTCAAACCACTGTCCATGCGAATGCCGTTGAGATGATGAATTTTGCCCACAAAAAACTGCAACAGTTACGCTAATTAAGCAGTTTAGATATACTCAGTAGATGTTTAATAATCATAACCATCGAGGTGCAAATTTTTACTTGGGGATTAGTTTGCTGGTTGCCCTATATTACGGATTTTGCTTTTACTATTTTGTTTTTAATCAGGAGTATATCGTCCAAGATGATGCAAGGCAGCATGTAGTTTGGCTACAAAGATTTGTTGATGCTGATTTGTTTCCCGATGATTTAATTGCTAATTACTTTTCTGGACTTGCCCCTATTGGGTTTAAGTACTTATATTTTTTGGTGGCAAAACTTGGTCTTGAGCCGATCTTATTGGCAAAACTCTTGCCTCCAGTTTTAGCTATTATTACTACTATTTATCTATATTTATTTACTCTGCAAATATTTCCTAAGCCTCTAGCAGGATGTATTAGCAGTTTATTAATTAATCAACTTCTGTGGCTCAACGATGATCTGGTTTCGGCAACTCCTAGAGCTTTTATCTATCCCTTATTTGCTGCTTTTTTATATTATTTGTCCCTATATTCTTTGATTCCCTGTGGGATTTTAATGTTGCTCCAGGGTTTATTTTATCCTCATATTGTCTTGGTTGAGATGGCAATACTCAGTCTGGGATTAATCAGATTAAAAGGCAAGTTGATCATTAATTTTACCCAGCAAAAACAACCATATATTTGGTGGATCGTAGGATTGATGATTACGGCGATCGCTCTTTATCCCCTGACCGAAAAACCCCCTGAATTAGCCACCACTGTCACCGCTGCACAAATGCGACAAATGCCAGAATTCAACTTAGGAGGAAGAAGCCCCTTTTTTGGGGTAGGTTGGCTTAAATATTGGTTTACTGGCTCTAGTGGTCTGGCTTTACCATTGTTTCCCACCATAGTTTGGACTGGGTTAGCATTACCCTGGCTGTTAACTAAAAGATTATCAATTACTAAATTAATTACTCCGAAAATAAACATTTTAACTCGGGTAATAATAGCATCCTTATTGATGTTTACCTTGGCGCATTTATTATTGCCAAAACTGCATTTACCTAGCCGTTACACCTATCACACGATTCAGTTTGTACTAGCAGTTTCCGCAGGTATTGTCTTGACTATTTGGGTAGATTTAGCTCGAACATGGCTAAAAAATAAACAGCAATTTAATCTAGTCGAAAAAGCCCAAATAGCCCTGGTGACTCTCTTTTGGCTCACAGTAATTATTATTCCTGGCATTCCCTACATCTCTACCGCCTGGTTTCAAGATTGGCAAATCGGTACCGCCCCAGAAATTTATCAATATTTAGCCCAACAGCCCAAGGATATTTTGGTGGCATCCTTAAGTAAGGAAGTTAATAATATCCCTGCCTTTGCCCAGCGTTCTATCTTAGTAGGGGATG
>JBEANW010000549.1:0-3845 GCA_041165225.1 Cyanobacteriota bacterium
AGATTTTTACCCTAGAGGAAGCAGCAGCAGAATTTGACTTGGATCGGGTAAACAAAGCTGGGGCTAAATTTGACTGGGATAAACTAGACTGGCTCAATAGTCAGTATCTTCATGCCATGCCCGTGGATCAATTGACCGATCTGTTAATTCCCTATTGGCAAGAAGCAGGCTATGACACTGATAGTAAAGATCGTACTTGGTTAGAAAACTTAACTGCCTTAACTGCGCCCACTCTTAAACGTTTGACCGACGTAATTAAAGAAACCAGTGTCTTCTTCGCCGATGGGGTAGAATACACCGCTGAAGCTATGGATTTACTCCAGCAAGAAGGAGTGGCAGCGGTAGTCAGTGAAATAGTGGCGGGGGTTGATAGTACCCAGGCTGTTACAGCAGAAGATGCTCAAGCCTTGATTCAACAAGTTACTAAAAGCCAGAAAGTGAAAAAAGGGTTGGTAATGCGATCGCTCAGGGCGAGTTTGACAGGAGAGTTACACGGGCCCGATCTGACTCAAACCTGGTTACTGCTAAACCAATTAGGCGCAGACAAAACTCGTTTGCAGCAAACTTTAGCTAAAATTGCTGGTTAATTGAGAATGGGACTTTTCCCTTTTCCCCTTCCCCCTTTCCCCAACCTCGCTTATATTTGGAACAGAATAATCAATTCATAGTGATCTCAGCTATCCTCAAGCCTAGCTATTTGCAAACTTATAGGCATTTTATCTTGACCAAGGCTCGTGCTCTGGCTCATAGTCTATGGTGGGCAATGGTTGTGAGTTTTTATAGCTATCCAGTGCTATCCCAGTCGGTAGTAACCATTAACCACCAGGCGGTAGTGAAGCCTTTAATCATAATGGGAACTAGCGGGGGGAATGTTAAATCCCAAAAGATTGCCCGTACCGAAAATACCCCTACAGGCTATTGTGATGGCTACGTCAATACTCGACCCAATCATCTATTAAAACTTGAATCTTTTTTTGAGTTTCTCCGATTAGAAGTACAAAGCTCCGCTGATACAACTATCCTGATAGAAGGTGCTAGTGGTGTGTGGTGCAACGATGATGCTGGCTCGACTAACCCGATGATTGAAGGACAGTGGCAAGCTGGATTGTATAAGGTTTGGGTTGGTTCTTATCAGGCTAATACGAGCCATAGTTATAAAATCAAAATTTCTGGCAGGTAGCAGCAACAAGGGCTTCGCCCTGGCTATAAGCTATAAGCTATAAGTTTTTGATAAGATTAAAGATTCAAGATCGATTGAATCAAGCCCCTTCCTGATATGATGGACTGGCATTCACTACGTGCAGATAGAGTCAGAATATAATCAGGGTATAAGTTGTGACTTTTAAGATTGGTTTACTAGGTTTCGGCACGGTCGGTACAGGGACGGCAGAGATTATCTTAGATCCCGCAGGGCGCAATAGTCTATTGCAAGACATCGAAATAGCTAAGGTAGGAGTGCGATCGCTCGATCAGCCCCGAACGCCTCAATTACCCCCTGGAGTATTAACTACGGATTTAGCAGCAATTGTCACCGACCCAGAAATTGAGATCGTCGTCGAATTACTGGGAGGATTAGAACCAGCGCGATCGCTCATTCTTCAGGCAATCGAACATGGTAAACATATTGTTACCGCCAATAAAGCGGTCATTGCCCGTCATGGGGAAGAAATTTTCACCGCAGCTAATCAGGCAGGGGTCTATGTTCTCTTGGAAGCAGCGGTAGGGGGAGGCATTCCTGTGATTAAACCCCTCAAGCAGTCTTTGGGGGTGAATCGGCTGCAAACGGTGATTGGGATTATTAACGGCACTACCAACTATATTCTGACTCAGATGACGGAAGCAGGTGCCGACTTTGACGAGGTGTTAGCCGAGGCGCAGCAACTAGGTTATGCCGAAGCCGATCCTTCTGCGGATGTGGATGGTTACGATGCAGCGGATAAGATTGCAATTCTGGCAGCGATCGCATTTAATGGCAGAATTAAACGGGAGGAGATTCCCTGTGAAGGTATTCGTCAGATCAACGCTACGGATATTAGTTACGCCGATAATTTAGGCTTTGTAATTAAACTACTGGCGATCGCTAAAGCCAATGCTGATAATGATTCCCTCCAAGTGCGAGTTCATCCCACCCTTGTATCAAAAGATCATCCTCTAGCTAACGTTAACGGGGTCTACAACGCCATTCTGGTGGAGGGAGATCCTTTAGGTCAGGTAATGCTCTATGGCCCTGGTGCGGGGAAAGGAGCAACGGCTAGCGCGGTTGTCTCTGACATTGTGAATGTGGTGGGATTTTTGCAGACGAACCAAGGAACTAGAACGCTTGATCCCATGTTGCGATGCTCCCATGATCACTTTAAGCAGCTTACTCCCATTGCAGAGATTTGTAGCCGTTTCTATGCTCGGTTTCTCTGCCAGGATGTTTCGGGGGTGATCGGTCATTTAGGCACGACCTTTGGCAACCATAACGTTAGCTTGGAATCTGTAGTACAAATTGGTTTTCGTGATAATCTAGCGGAAATTGTGGTTGTCACCCATGATGTTCAGGAAGGCAATTTCCGTCAGGCACTGGAAGAAATTAAAAGTCTGGCATCCATTGATAGTATTCCCAGTATTTTGCGGGTTTTATAAGGGCTTTGCCCTGGCTATAAGCTGTAAGCTGTAAGCTCTATATTTAATGCTAGGGAGCGGTTTGATCGCCTAATATTTCTTGGTCTTTCCTCTCTTGCAATTGTCGGCGAATATCCGCGTGGACTTCTTTGGTGATGGGGTAAAAATAGGTTAGCACTACACCAATAATGAGAAATAAAGTGGGTAGAGGGGCGATCGCAATCCGAATTGCTAGTAAGGCACTTTCAGGCTGCACGGGAATTGCTGCCCCAGGGACTCTTTCGATAAACCCAGAAAATTCCAATGCCTGTCCCACTAAAAATAGGGCAAGGGCTAATCCAAACTTTTGGAGCAACACCATAAAGCTATAGAATATTCCCTCTCTTCTTTGACCAGTGTTTAACTCGTCTAGCTCCATCACATCGGGCATCATTGACCAAGGAATGAGATAGGCTACTGAAACCCCAACCCCTGCCATGACTGCTGCGATATAAAGCTGTGTGGTTTGTCCTGGTTGAATCATAAATAGGGCTGCTTGGGCGATAATCCAGACAATCATCCCCAGGTAGTAAACAATTTTTTTGCCGAGTCTATTGCTGACAAACTTCCAGAAAAACAACATCACCAAGGCTGTTCCCTGAACGGCGATCGCAAATAGGGGAAAACTAGCTTCATCCATCCCCATCCAGCTAACTACGTAATAGATCAAAATTGAAGCGGTAAGCTGTACTCCTAACCAAGAGCAAAGATAGATCCCAATTACATACAAAAAGGCTTTGTTGGCAAAAGCAACCTTTAACTGTTCTTTGATCGGCGTGGTGGGAATTCCACTGGCAATATTTCTGGCTTCTACTGCCTCAACACTAGTTAAATGGGATTCAGTTTTGGTAAAGAGGAGAGTTAGTCCAAAGCTGGCAAACATTAGTCCCAATAGAATCGCGCTAATGCCAATAATACTAATTCCTGTGCCAATTTTACTGAACACTTGGCTAGCGCCATAGGCGGTACTCAATGCTCCTACCGCAGTTAAGATAAAGCCCCAAATTTTTTTACCCTGCTGCTTTAATAATGGTGCTGCGCCTCGCTCTTGAATGGTAAAGGTACACCAGAATAAAGTAACAGTGGACAATAAGCTACTAACAATCCCCAGAACTATGTACTGCTGCTTGGGATTACCTGGGTAGGCTTGAAAAATTACCGTCGCTAAAATTAAAGACAGGATACTGCCACCGATGGAA
>JBEANW010000550.1:0-7911 GCA_041165225.1 Cyanobacteriota bacterium
AATATCGTCCTGAAGTTAACTGGCAAGCGATCGCTCAAGGTTCAGAAACCATCGTGATCTATATGGGTGTCCATAACCTACCCCACATTATTCCCAGTCTGTTGCTGGGAGGCATGACCACCGAAACCCCCATTGCCTTAATTCGCTGGGGGACTAGACCCGACCAAACGGAGTTAATTGGTACTTTAACCACCATTGTTGACCAGGTAACTGAGACAGGGTTTCAAGCTCCCGCGATCGCTGTGATCGGTAAAGTAGTAGATCTGCGCTCTTTACTAATCAAATAATTTAACTAGTTTGTCTATTAAATGAGATGATGTCTATTATTATTGGGGCGCAAATGGTCTGAGTGAGCATTTTTGCTCGGCTAGACTTCAAAAAGATCCTCGTATAATACATAATTACTGAACAATAACCATTTATTAATCATTTAGTCTTCATTAACAAGATTTAGATAGACCTTACTTATGGGCTTTGCAGAACTATCAATTGCTGATATTGCAGCAGAATATGACTTAGAAGAACAAGCCGTATTTGAGCTTTGCGATCGCTTTAAAATAAACTATAAAAACGAACGCACCTGTTTAGCATTAGAAGATGCGAAGGCAATAATTATGGAAATTCTGGCTGCGAAAAGCAATTCGGAAGCTGGTTATCAGGAATCATGATTCATATTCCAAATTAAGCTTGAGGGATAAGATTGTTTACTGTTTTTCATAACCTTTAAGTATTCTGTCAAAATAAATAGCTGAAGATTATGTATGCTGGTGCATTGACTAAAGCACCTAATTAGAGACTACTCCATCTATAGGATGGTGATATTTACTCTGAGGGTCGATCAAATTCAAATTTTGAGGAGAACAATGTTGAAAAGATTTTTATTAGCTGCCGTAGCTGCCTTAGTTTTGGCAATTCAATTTAATATCGGTAGCGTTAGCGCTGTGGAACTTGACGAAAGTATTCGTACTATCCCCCTAAACGACAAGGGAGAAACAATGACTTTAACTCTTCAGCAGGTTAAACAAGGACAAAAAATCTTTGTTGATACCTGTAGTTATTGTCATAAAGGTGGCGCGACCAAAACTAATCCTAACGTAAACTTAGGTTTAACTGCTCTATCTGGAGCTTATCCTGCGCGGGATAATGTGACAGGAATCGTGGATTATCTCAAAAACCCCACTACTTATGATGGGGAGAAAGAAATTTCTGAATTCCACCCCAATATTAATCGCTCGGATCTTTACCCCAAGATGCGTAATCTAACAGATGAAGATTTAGAAGCAGTAGCAGGACATATTCTAATTCAACCTGGAATTCGCGGCATCCTTTGGGGTGGCGGTAAGGTTTATAACTAGAATTCCCAGTCAGTTTAACTAAACTATATCGGATAAGAGATTGAAGGATAATAGTCTTTGATTTCTTATCTTTTTTTTGACCAGTTTCTGGCTCTTTTTCAGCTAGAAGCTATAAGCTAGAAGCTATAAGCTAAGAGAAAGGAAATAACCATGCGACTCAACAATATGCTGTTTGTGACCCTGCGAGAAACTCCCGCAGAGGCAGAAATCCCCAGTCATCAGTTATTACTCCGTGCAGGCTATATCCGTCGTATCGGTAGTGGCATCTATGCTTATATGCCCTTAATGTGGCGAGTTTTGCAGAAGGTATCCCAAATTGTCCGCGAAGAAATGGATGCCACGGGGGCGCAGGAATGTTTACTACCTCAGCTACAGCCCTCCCAACTATGGCAAGAATCAGGGCGGTGGGATACTTATACCAAGGCAGAAGGAATCATGTTTTCCTTGACGGATCGCAGCGATCGCGAATTGGGTTTAGGCCCCACCCACGAAGAGGTTATTACTACTATTGCCCGCGAAACGATTCGCTCTTATCGTCAGCTACCGCTAAATTTATATCAAATTCAAACTAAATTTCGGGATGAAATTCGTCCTCGTTTTGGCTTGATGCGGGGGCGGGAATTTATTATGAAAGATGCTTATTCTTTCCATGTAGATGAGGCGAGTTTAAAAGAGACTTATCAGGCAATGGATCAGGCATATCGCAATATTATGACCCGTTGTGGCTTAGAATTTCGTCCCGTGGAGGCAGATTCTGGGGCAATTGGCGGTTCTGGTTCCCAAGAGTTTATGATCTTGGCGGAAGCAGGGGAAGATGAGATTCTTTATACGGAAGATGGTAATTATGCCGCCAACACCGAAAAAGCCGTATCTGTACCTCCTGAGTTGGCGGAGTCCCCTTTTAGCAGTTATGAAAAGCTAGCCACTCCCAACACCGAAACCATCGCCAAACTGGCAGAGAGTCTTAACTGTTCCCCCACGGTAATTGTGAAAAACGTTCTCTACGAAGTGGTTTACGATAACGGGATGACGGTTTTAGTCTTGATTAATATCCGTGGCGATCGCGATGTGAACGAAGTTAAGCTCACTAATGAATTAACTAAACTAGCGCCTCAGTATCAAGGAAAGACGATTATGGCTCTAACTGTCCCTGATGCTAAAGCACAGAAAAAATGGGCAACCCAGGATTTACCCTTGGGCTATATTGCTCCTGATTTAGCTGATAGTTATCTTCAGGGTTCAAAGACAGTAGCAGCTAAATTCCTGCGGTTAGCGGATTGCACCGTAGTCGATGCCAAGAACTTTGTCACGGGAGCAAATGAAGTAGGCTATCACGTGGTGGGAGCAAACTGGGGTGAACACTTTACCCTCCCTGAACTGCACGTGAATATTCAAACAGCCAAAGCGGGCGATCGCGCCGTTCACGATCCCAGTCAAATTCTCAGCAGTGCGCGGGGTATCGAAGCAGGGCATATTTTCCAACTAGGAACTAAATACTCCGAAGCTATGGGGGCAAACTTCACTAACGAACAGGGTAAACCAGAACCCCTCTGGATGGGCTGTTATGGTATCGGCGTATCCCGCCTCGCGCAAGCAGCAGTAGAACAATCCTATGACCAGGATGGTATTATTTGGCCTGTGGCGATCGCTCCCTATCATGTCATGGTGATCGTGCCGAATATTTCTGATGAAGAGAAAATGGCAGTGGGGGAAAAGCTCTATGAAGAGTTTAAACAGGCAGGAGTAGAAGTCTTGCTAGATGATCGTAAGGAAAGAGCAGGAGTTAAGTTTAAGGATAGCGAACTAGTCGGTATTCCCTATCGCGTGGTCACAGGGCGATCGCTCTCTGAGGGCAAGGTCGAGGTGGTTAAACGGGCGACTAAAGAGTCTCAAGATCTGCCAGTTACGGAAGTTGTGGCAACTGTTAAGCAGTGGATTGAAGCAGAACTTTAAATTAAATTAAATTATAAGCTTTTGCCTCCTGTCGAGTCGCGCGACGGGCAGAAATTAAACGAACCGCCTCACCACGCATTGTGTAAACAACGACCAAGAGTAGTCCTGAATTTCCCATTCCCACTGTGATAAAGCGTTCCTCATCGATTGAATCAGGATCAATGTCATGAATGGCAACAGGTTTATGTTTAATTAAGTAGAGCTACTTATTTATACCTAACCGATTCCAGCACTACCATTGTGTTATATTTACTCCCTAGACTAAACGTAATGATTATCTAGGTTTGAGGAGCAAGGCAGAGTGGTTGTAATTAATGACAAGACAAAAGATTCGGCTTCAGTTAAATTGGCAGAACCGATAGATCCAGTGGGGAGAGTGGAAATTATTACTGCTACTACCGCTGATTACCAAGAGTTAAACATTGGCACAGGAACTTTAGTGGCTCCCAATAAAGTTCTCACAGCGGCTCATGTAATTGATCCTAATCTAGATGGCATTATTGAAGTTAAAGATTTATCTAAGTATTCCTTTGAATTAGGGGACAATTTAGATGCAGGATCAGACCATAGCTTGAAAATTGATCAGGTTAGCTTGCATCCATCATGGAAAGCTGTTAAAGCTAATCGAGTCAGTAGTGGTGATGATGGTCAAGACATTCCCAACCCTCGATATGACTTAGCTGTTTTAACTCTCAGTAGCGACTTTACGGAAGTAGCTCCAGTTAAGGTATCCCCTGATGTTCCTGAACTGCTGGATAATGCATCTTTGCTAGGGAAAAAAGGAACTTTGATTGGTTATGGAGATTATGGCAACCCCACTGCTGATCCAGATAATAGCGATGGCTTGCGCCGTGCCGCAGAAAATATTATAGATAGCGCTGATTATGGTTTAATTCGATTTGACTATGATAGTACTGATCCCTTGATCCAGAAGAATAATGATCAAGGATTTAATAGTCCTAATTTAGATGGTTCTTCCCCAGAGTTGGCATCCGTACCAGAGTCTTCTCCCAAGCCGATTTCTTTAGAAGGAGGAATTGCTCCAGGGGATAGTGGTGGCCCATTGTTGGTAGAGTCGGATCTAGAACCAGTGGTGGTGGGAGTCGCCAGTGAATTTATTGATCCCGAATCTTCTGGTCTTCCCATCTCTGGTTATGGCTCAGTCTATGTCTATGCATCCCTCAACGATCCTCAGACAATCAAATTTTTGAGTACCGAAAACATAATTAGTTCAGATACCAAGGTTGCAGCCACCTCAGTTTTAGGTCACAGCACTGAGGTACTCGATATATCTTTGACTGAAACAACTGAAGCTTTTGCGACTCAAAACGATGAATTTATCTATCAAAGTAACGAATTTATTTAGTCGAACTCCGAACTCCGAACTAAGCCGCATATTCATCATCCATTGAAGTATGAAAAAAGAATTGGCACCCGCTATGACTATAGGGGGAGTGGCTAGAGCCTGGAGCGGAGCGAATATAATCTCCAACCCCATAAACCTGATCTTCGATCGCAAGATCTCCTTCCAGCATAAAAATCTCTTCAGTTCCTGCGTGTCGATGGAGAGGATAACGAACTCCCCCTTGCACTTTAAGAAAGCCCACAATTTCCCGTTTGATTTGATCAGTATGAACAATGGCAATAGTAACCCCTGGAATTGAATGAGGTTGCCAATGCAAGTTCTGGGAGCGGACGGCGAAATAACTGGCAGCAATAGTCTGTGGGGCGGGAGTTGGTATGGGGGGTTCGAGTTCAAGACGCTGAAAAAGCCGTTCTTTCAAGTCTTCCGCCATAGGCATCTGGGGCGCGCTATAGGGAATTGCTGTCACAGCAGCTTGATAGCTTGCCAGTTCTGTGGCTAAATCTGGACAAGTGGCTATTTGCCTCTCCACCCAGACTTTTTCCTCCTCATTTAATAGATCCAGAGCATAAAGTGGAGCAAGCTCACAAAAGCAGTAGTTTTTATTGTCGTCCATCTGCGGGATTAGCCTTTTGTTTAACATTCCAATAGATAATTCGCTCAACCTTCCTTGGTGCCAAGAGCCAACTTTAACTTATTCAATCCTAACCGAATCCTAGTTTTAACAGTTCCCAACGCCAACCCAGTTTCCGCCACAATTTGGCTTTGAGTTAGCCCCTGATAATATGCCAATTCGATGACCATTCGTTGTTCTGGCGGTAAAATTGCCATTGCTGCCAGGACGCGATCGCGTCGCTCTTTAATTAACACCTTCTCAAATAGATCTACGTCATCAGCCTGTAATTGGATTTCTATTCCCTCCATCGATGTGCTAAGAGGGGTGGAAGAACGCTTAATTTTGCGGAGGCGATCGATAATGCGACTGCGTGCCAAGAGAAAGATCCAGCTATCGGCTCTTCCTTTTTGTCCATCGTAACGATCAGCAATACGCCAAATCTGGGCAAAGATATCTAACACTACTTCTTCGCTTTCTTCCACTGACCGCAGACTTTTAAAGGCTAAACCATAGATAATGCGGGCGTAGCGGTCGTACAGTATCGATAAAGCAGCGCGATCACCTTGAGCAATTCTCTTAACCAGCAAGGTGTCATCATCAACAGATTTGTCCATCCAAGAATTAAATACTTCTGTGAAAAGTATACTGTTGCATCTTAGATAACTCAAGAAACAGGTTAAAGATCCTGATTTAGCGACACTTTTAACAAAATCTCCAAAAAATTGACCAGGAGAGAGATCCAATCCACAATCCACTGCGTATATCTAGTTAATTCAACCTTAAAAACCTGGAGTTAAGTAGATGCAATTAGTCAATTCTTTATCCCGCCGTAAAATGTTAGTCAGTGGTGCGATCGCTGGATTATCTGGAGCTTTAACTTTATCGGCAATCAAACCCAGTCAAGGGACTTCTGATAATAATAGTCATGATGCTGAAATTTTAAACAATGCCCTTTACTATGAACATCAGGCGATTTGGGCTTATGGAGTTGCAGCGGGTAAATTAAGCAATAGTGATGTCGGCAATACCGTTAAGGCGATCGCTCTAAAAAATCAAGCAGACCACAAAGCCCATCGAGACACTTTGGCTGAAGTTATCACCAGTTTAGGGGCAAGCCCCGTAGAAGCAGAAGACAGTTACGATCTTTCTAGTTACCTCGATCAAGGAGAAGGCAATTTAGATTCCGATGTCAATATTGCTAAGTTAGCCCTGGCTTTAGAAGTAGATGCGGCGATCGCCTATACTCAAGAAATTGCGAAACTAAAAACCCCCGCGTTAATCACTGCGGGAGCAAGTATTGGCTCCGATGAATCAGCCCACGCTACCGCCATTCGGGCTGCTTTTATTGCGTTAGGAACCCCTATCGATTATGTTCCCGCCTCCTTTATTAGCGCCGATACTCGCAAAAATTGGATTTTGACTGTTTAGGAGGGCAAGCTAATCTCCTAATCCCTAATCCCCTAATTCCTTATTTACTTGCAAGAACATGACTCATTTTGGCATCATCTGTCCCACTGCTACGGGGCATCTCAATCCTGCGATCGCTTTAGCGAAGGAACTACAGCGAAGAGGACATCAAGTTACTTTTTTTCAAGTTGAAGATGCCCGCCACCAAGTAGAATCGGCAGGATTGGGTTTTCAAGTCATGGGAGAAACTGAATTTCCTTTGGGAGCAATGTCCAAATTCCTCTCCCATTTGGGACATCTCAGTGGATTAGCTGCAATCAAATACAGTATTCACTGGCTGCAAAGAAGCACCGAAATGATTTTACAAGCAGCCCCAGATAAGCTGAAACAGGCAAAAATCGAGGTACTAATCGTCGATCAAGTCGTCCCAGGTGGGGCGACGGTGGCGCAATTTGCCAAGATTCCTTTTATTAGTCTTTGCTGCGCTCTGTTAATCAACCAAGAGCCAAGTATTCCCCCTTTTATGACTGACTGGCAATACAGTACAACGAGATGGGCAATGTTACGGAATAAAATTGGCTATAAATTTATGGCTCACCTCACCAAACCCATCAGAGAAACCGTTGATAAATATCATCAACAATGGGGTTTACCTTTGCGTACCAGTATTGATGCGGGGTTTTCCCCCCTCGCCCAAATCAGCCAACAGCCCCCTGAATTTGAATTCCCCCGTACAACTTTGCCTTCCAGCTTTTACTTCACTGCACCTTTTGATGATCTCAAAACGAGAGAAGCGATCGATTTTCCTTGGTCAAAACTTACAGGAGAACCTTTGATTTATGCTTCAATGGGGACTTTGCAAAACCGACAACTAGAAATTTTTTATTGTATTGCCGAAGCTTGTGCAGAATTACCCGTACAGCTAGTTATTTCCTTGGGCAATCAAAATAACTCGATTCCCGAATTACCAGGCTCACCCCTCATAGTTCCTTATGCACCCCAACTAGAATTACTGCAAAAAGCCTCTCTGACTATTACCCACGCTGGGCTAAACACAGTTTTGGAATCCTTGAGAAATGGAGTGCCGATTGTAGCCATTCCGATCACTAACGATCAACCTGGAGTGGCAGCACGCTTGACCTGGAGCGGTGCAGGAGAATTTATTCCTGTGGCTGAATTAAACGTCTTCAAGCTAAAGTCGATGATTCAACACATTT